>JBBRLB010000022.1:0-58686 GCA_038231575.1 Opitutales bacterium
GATCGACAACCCCACCTCCGTCCGCCATATTAACCAACCTCCCGGACTAACACTCTGCCCGGCCCGAATCCCGCGTCCCCGTCAGTGCGTGCCGGTAAAATCTTGCAACTCCTCTGCCGTGCCGCGAATAGTCGCGACGTTACGTCTTCAGGCCACGTTGGACGTGACGGGGAAAATGGTCGGGCTGGTGAGATTCGAACTCACAACCGATTCGCCACAATGAATTGAAATCGGTTTCAATAAATTGGGAGGAGGTAGATTGAAGCCGCAAAAAAATTAATCATGTGGCTGCGATTTGCATCCGGGGTCTTTCGAGGCATGCCCCGTTCGGCAGGTGGTGGGGGTAGGCCAGGGTGGTGGGTAGGTGGTTTTCGTGTGCGAAATGACACGTGTCCTCAGTTCACTCCGCTTTCGGGCGTGAATTCGGGGGGAAGTCCTGAAATCGGTTAAATGACGGATTTCGTTACCCGATTGGACGGAGGGAGAGGCCTATTTATGCTATCTCTTCTTTCGTTACCTTTGCGGGCTCAAAACGGCCTGAATTACCTTGGTTGGTCGAATCTCGTCCTTGGCTAAAATCGGCGAGCAACTCGGTCCTTAGGCTAGTTGGAAGTGGCTCCGATCTTCAGAGCGAAGGGATTTTGTCGGCCTCCAATGAGCTCGCCCAGTGAGTAAGTTGATTTCCCCTGCATTCCCTCGCAATGTGACAAGTAAAAGACAAGACGCGAAATCTTGAAATCCATAAAAACACGTAAGCCATTCATTATAAATGGCTGCCCGGGTAGGGATCGAACCTACGACCAAGTGATTAACAGTCACCTGCTCTGCCACTGAGCTACCGGGCAACGTGGCTTCGCTGGCCTCCGCCAGTCGAAAGAAGGGACGAAAAACACGGCGGACGCTCGCCTTGTCAATGCCCGTTTTGTCTCGCGTTGTGGAATTCGGCGGAGCCACCAAAGTTTTGGTTGCTTTCACCTCCCGCACTCCTATCACCTCAACCCCTTTTCCACTACGCCTGCCCTCAATTCCGGGGTGACAGGGGGAACGAAACTCATGAAACAACAGTTCACACTTAACGTCACGGCGCGCACCCAAACGGGTCGGAGCTCCTCCCGCCGCCTCCGCAAGGTCAACCGCGTTCCCGCGATTCTTTACGGGAAGCACACGAGTCCGGAATTACTTTCCATCGATGGCCCGGAGTTCATCCGCCTCCGCAAATCCGTCGCCGGCCGCGCGGTGCTCATCTAGCTCGCCCGTTCCGACAAGGCCGACAAGGCCCTTTCCTTCCTCCAGGAAATCCAACGCGACCCGATCACGGACAAATATCTCCACGTCGACCTTCAGGAAGTTAAGGCCGACGAGAAGTTCGAAATTCGCGTGCCCGTGCAGACGGTCGGCGAGTCCTTCGGTGTGAAGAACCAAAGCGGCGTTCTCGAGATGAACGCGCACACGCTGCGCGTTCGCTGCTACCCGAAGGATCTTCCCGAGGTTATCACGGTCGACGTCACCGAACTCAAGGTCGGTGAGACGATTAAGGTGAGCGCACTCAAGCCGGTTGCCGACGTCGAGTTCATGGACACCAAGGGCCAGCCCGTCGTCTCGTGCGTCGAGCCCGTCGCCGAAATCGTGCAGGAAGTTGTCGCCGCTGCGCCCGTCGAAGGTGTTGCTGCCGCTGCTCCCGCCGACGGTGCCGCTGCGGCCCCCGGGGCCGCTCCCGCCGCTGGCGCTGCGCCGGCTGCTGGTGCGAAACCCGGTGCCGCCGCTCCTGCGGCCGGTGCCAAGCCCGGTGCGGCTCCTGCCGCCGGCGCGAAGCCCGCGGCTGGTGCCAAACCCGCCGCTCCCGCCAAGAAGTAATTCTTGTTTTCACTTCCGCGCCGCTCCGTCGCTTGACCGCGACGGGGCCGGCGAATGTTCTTTGAGTCATGTCCATCTCGCTCGTTGCCGGTCTCGGCAATCCGGGCCGCGATTACGAGTCCACCCGCCACAACTACGGCTGGGTGGTTCTCGATGCCTTCGCCAAAAAACACGGCCTCGCCTGGAAACAGGTGGTGCAGTTTGAGGCGGAGGTCGCGCGCTGGGACACCCCCGGCCGCACGCGCTGGCTCGTGAAACCGCTGACGTTCATGAACGACAGCGGCCGCGCGGTCGGTGCCTTTGCGCGATTCTTCAAAATCGCGCCGGCCGACATCGCCGCAGTTTACGACGATATCACGATCGATGTTGGCCTCGTCAAAGTGACAGTCACCGGCAGTGCCGGCGGCCACAACGGCGTGGCCAGTTTGCTCGAACAGGTCGGCGACGGCTTCGTCCGTTACAAACTCGGCATCGGCCCGAAGCAGCCCCCGCAGATGGAACTCTCGGACTTCGTCCTCGGAAAATTTACTTCAGAACAAAAAAACCTTTTAAACCAAAAACTCGAAACCCACGTCGACGGCCTCGACTTGCTGCTCTCCCGCGGCGCTGAAGCCGCGATGAACCAGCTCAACCGCAGAGATCAAAAATGAACGCCACCAATCGCAATTACCGCGCCTCCTTCATCCTCGACAATCGCGGCAAGGAAGAATCCGTCGAGCAACTGATCGAGGGCGTGAAGAAAGTCATCGCCGAAGTGTCGGGCGAAGTCTCCGCCGTCGAAAACGTCGGCCGCAAAGATTTCATCCGCGTGACCGACAAGAAGCTCACCGCCGCCCACTACGTGCAGATCAAGTTCTCGGCGCCGGCCGCGACGCCCGCTTTGCTCCGGGAAAAGCTGCGCCTGAACAGCAGCGTTTACCGCACGTTCATCCAGTCGGCCTAAACGGCGCCCGCGCCACCTGCTACCATGCCCGCCCTCAATAAAGTTCTCCTCATGGGCAATCTGACGCGCGACCCCGAGTTGCGCGTCACGCCGAAGGGCACGTCCATCTGCCAGTTCTCCCTCGCGATCAACCGCCAGTTCAAAATGGAGTCGGGCGAGACGCGCGAGGAAGTCACCTACATCGACATCGAGGCGTGGGGCAAGCAGGGCGAGACGATCGCGAAATACGTGACGAAGGGCCGCCCGCTTTACGTCGAAGGCCGCCTGCGCCTCGACCAGTGGGAAGACAAGAACACGAAGGAAAAGCGCAGCCGCATGAAGGTCGTGCTCGAACAATTTCAATTCCTCGGCGACAGCCGCGGCGGTGGCGGTGGAGGAGCCGGCGCACCCGCCGCTTCTGAACCCGGCATCGACCAGACAGTTTCACCCGAGCGCCATTCGCCTCCACCGCGGGGCGGTCCGGCGAAGCCTGGCGCGCAGGAAAATCTCGACGAAGACGTTCCGTTCTAAGAACTGCTTCAGAATTTTATCGTAGCGGCGCCCGTCAAAAGGCGCCGTCGGCGGCAAGGGCCGTCGCGACACCCACAACCACCATCCCGCCTTGGGCGGACAGCTTAACTCGAAAGAAATACCATGGCTCATACAGAAATCCTCCTCGTCCAACCCGTCGAAGGCCTCGGCGGCGAAGGCGATCAAGTTAAAGTCCGCGCCGGCTACGCGCGCAATTATCTGCTGCCGCGCAAGATTGCGGTGCCGCTCACCGCGGCTAATCGCAAGCACGTCGACGCGCTGAAGGCGCGCCGCGCGTCGCGCGAGCAGTCGGAGCTCTCCGGCGCGCAGGAGCTCGCCAAGACGCTCGAGAAGACGAGCCTCGCGTTCGCGGTGAAGACCGGCGAAGGCGGCAAGATGTTTGGTGCGATCACGGCGCAGGACATCCACGACAAGCTCGTGGCGGCCGGCGTCACGATCGAGAAGAAGAAGATTCACCTCCACACGCCGGTGAAGACCCTCGGCAAGCACGAAGTGAAGATCAAGCTGCACGCCGACGTCTCCGTCGACATCAGCTTCGACGTCGTCTCGGAAAACCCGATCGTGCCCGTCGCCGTCGAGGCGCCGCGCGTCGAGAGTTACGAGCGGCCCTACGAGAAGCGCGAGCGCAAGCCGCGCCGCGAGTAACCGCCGTCCTTTGCTTTCGAAGGCCGCGTCCACGACGGGACGCGGCCTTTGTTTTTCTTGGGAACAGAATGTTTAAAACCTACAGTTGCCGCCTCGCTGCCGCCCGCCTTCACTGACGTTTCCGCATGGCCGACGAAGCGATTAATTTTCCCCAGCGCACGGCGGCACCCGTGGGCCGTTCGTTGCCGCACAGCATCGAGGCGGAGGAATACCTGCTGTCGTGCTGTCTGCTCGATGGGGCGGACGTGATCTCGCGCTGCCTCGAGGCGCGGATCCGGCCGGAGTCGTTTTATGTGCCCGCCCACGGGATCATGTTTGAGCGCTTGCTCGATCTCTACAACCGCCAGCAGCCGATCGATGTGTCGGTCCTCGCGGAGGAGTTGAAAACCGGCAAACAGCTCGACGTGGTCGGCGGCTACGCGTTTCTCACCCAGGTGTCGTCGCGCATCCCGACGACTGCACAAGCCGGCTACTACATCGACAAGGTGCGCGAGCAGTCGCTGCTTCGCGAAATCATCCGCTCGGCGACCGGGGCGGTCGAGGAGTGCTACAATTTCACCGGTGGCATCGACGAGTTCGTCGATCAGGTGGAAACGCGGATCTTTTCGGTGACGCAGAATCGCGTGTCGGAGAGCGCGAAGCCCATGCGTGAGCCCACGCGCGAGGCGATGAACGTCATCACGCGCATGCTGATGAAAAAGGGCGAACTCACGGGCGTCGCTTCGGGCTATAAGGACCTCGACGCGCTGACGTGGGGCTTCCAGCGCCAGGAAATGATCATTCTCGCGGCGCGGCCTTCCATGGGCAAAACGTCGTTTGCCCTCAACATCGCCGAGAACGCCGCGATGCCGAAGCGCGGCGAGCCGGTTGCGACCTTGATTTTCTCGCTCGAAATGAGCGCCGCGCAGCTCGCCTTGCGCATGTTGTGCTCGCACGCCCGGGTGAACATGAAGCTCCTGCGCGATGGGCTGCTCTCGAAGAATGGCGACGAACAGAACCGCCTCGTGGCGACGGCGGACGAGTTTTCGAAGTCCCCCATCTTTATCGACGATTCCAGCGCCCTTTCGATCATGCAGCTCCGGGCCAAGGCGCGCCGCATCCATCAGCGCCACAAGCTGGGGTTTATCATCGTCGATTACCTCCAATTGCTCAGCCCGACCGACGGCAAGATGCCCCGCGAACAGCAGGTTGCCGAGGCCTCCCGCGGTTTAAAGTCACTCGCGAAGGAACTCGACGTGCCGGTTCTTGTATTATCTCAGCTCAACCGCTCGTCCGAGAAGGAGAACCGCACGCCCAAACTGGCGGATTTGCGCGAATCCGGCTCGATCGAGCAAGACGCCGACGTAGTCCTCATGTTAGCCCGCCCCCGCGATGCCGATGAAAAATTCCAAGTTGCCGCCGACTCGGCGGAGTTAATCGTTGCCAAGCAACGAAACGGCCCGGTAGGAGAACTAAAGCTCACTTTCCTTCGAGACATCACCCGCTTTGAAAACTTCCATCAGTAACCCTGTCCGTAGGGTCACATCCTTATTTTTCGCGATTCTTGGGCTGGTGGCGGGTGGCAGTCCGGTCTGGGCTCACGCCCCGGCCGCCGCCCAGCCGCAGCAGCCTGCTGCCCCCGTCTCGAAGGTCGGCACGATCACGATCAAGTTCGTCGGCACGGCCAACGTCAACGAGCAGGTCGTCCGCGCCAACATGCAGGTCCGCGAGGGCGGCGATTTCGACGACGCCATGATCGACCGTGACTACCGGGCGCTCTACCGCACCGCGCTGTTCGAATACATTCAGATCAAGCAGGAGCAGGTCGACGCGAACACCTACAATTTCATCATCGAGGTCACCCCGAAATACCGCGTCCGCGCCGTGCGGTTCGAGGGCAACGTGAAGGAAAAGTCCACCCGCCTCGAAAAAGAGGTGAAGACCCGCGCCAACCTCGCCCTCGACGAACGCCAGGCGAAGGATGACGCCGAGAAGCTCCGCGATTACTACCAGAAAGCCGGCTACAACCAGGTGCAGGTCACCCACAGCATCGATCTCGATCGCGCGGGCGGTTTCGGGACCGTGATTTTCAAAATCCGCGAGGGCGCCAAGGTCAAAATCGGCGACATCAAGTTCACCGGTAATGCGCACATCAAGGCCGCCCGGCTGAAGAGCGAGATGGAGACGAAAAAGTGGTGGATGTTCTCCTGGCTTACCGGTTCCGGCCGCTTCAAGGACGACCAGTTCGACGACGACCTCGATAAGATCCGCGATTTCTACCGGGAGCAGGGCTTCCTCGACGTTGAAATCGGCCAGGACAAGGTTCATTTCGATTATCCCCGCCCGGACCGCCTCGTTCTTACCGTCGAAATCAACGAGGGCCGCCAATATCACATCGGCGAAGTCGCCTTCTCCGGCAACAAGCTCTACACGTCGACCCTGCTCCGTCGCGTCGCCCGCCAGAAGACCGGGTTTATTTTCACGCCGTCGAAACTCGATAAGGATGAGGAGCGCATCCGCGACTTCTACGGTAAGGATGGCTATATCGAGACCCGCGTCCGCCTGCTGCGGAAGCCCAACATCGAGACCGGCAACATCGACGTCGAATACCAGATTTCCGAGAATGAACGCTACAACGTCGAGTCCATCGTGATCGAGGGCAACTCGAAGACCAAGAGCACCGTCATCCTCCGCGAACTCGTGCTCGGCCCGGGTGATGTATTCAGCACGGTCCTCGAGAAAATCAGCAAACTTCGCCTCGAAAACACGCGCTTCTTCGATTCCGTGGATGTCACCGAGCAGGAAACCGCCGGCAACATTCCCGGCCGCCGCAATCTGCGCGTCGCCGTGCGTGAGGGCCGCACGGGTAACCTCACTTTCGGTGCCGGCTTTAGCTCGTTGGAGCGCGCGACGCTCTTCACCGAGGTCTCGCAGTCGAACTTCGACTTGTTCAACCGCCGCTCCTTCTTCCAAGGCGACGGTCAGAAATTCCGGCTGCGGCTCCAGCTCGGATCGCGGTCGAGCGAGGCGGTGCTCTCGTTCGAAGAGCCTTATTTCCTCCAGAAGCAACTGCGCCTCGGCTTCAGCGTTTTCCGCACGAGCTCGGACTACAACAGCTCGTTCTACACCGAAATCGACACCGGTGCGGAAGTTTACCTCTCGAAGCGCCTCTTCGAGCTGGTCGAAGGCCGCATCTCCTACACCTACCAAATCGTCAACATCAAGGACGTCTCGTCCACCGCCTCGTCGGTCATTCAAGATCTCTCCGGCAGCAACGCGCTCTCGAAGGTCAGCTTCCAGTTGCTCCGCGACACGCGCGACAAGATCATCAACACGACCTCGGGCAACTACATGCAGTTCGACACTGCGATTGCGGGCGGCCCGTTCGGTGGCAGCAAAATCAACAATTTCTACAGTTTCGAGTTCCGCGGTTCACAGTTCTTCCCGGTCTTCGAAACCCAGGCCCAAGTGCTCAGCCTTCGCCTGCGCGGCGGCGTGATCGACAGCTTCGGCAAGAGCAACCAGCTCTACCCGCAGAAGAATATCGACGGATCGCTCGCCACCGATGCGGCGGGCAACCAGCTCTTCTTCAAGCCGGGCGTTGCTTACTACAACAAGTTCTACCTCGGCGGTCCGACGACGCTGCGCGGCTTTGAGTTCCGCGATGTCAGCCCGCGCGACACCGCGGGCGAGCCGGTCGGTGGCAAGACTTACGGCTTCTTCAGCGCCGAATATTCCATGGATATCGTCAGCCCGATTCGGTGGGCGCTCTTCTACGATGCCGGCTTCGTGAACAAGGGCGCTTACGACTTCAATCCCGGTAACTATAACGACAACTTCGGCATTGGTCTCCGCCTCCAGGTGGCCGGCTCCCCGCTCAGTCTCGATTTCGGTATTCCACTGACGAGTTCAAAGGACCGTAACGGCACGACCAACAAGAAGGGCAACCAATTCAATTTTTCCTTTGGCACCCAATACTGATTCTGTTCTACCTACCGTTTTACTCTGAACACACCACCCATGAAAAAACTCCTCCAATCCCTTTTGGCCGTCGCGGCTCTGGGCGCCCTGTCGTCCATCGCGCAGGCTCAACCCACATTTAAGCTGCTGGTCGTCGACATGGCCAAGCTCTACGACACCCACTACAAGACCATTGAGAAGAACGCCCAGCTCCAGGCCGACGATCAAAAGGCCCAGGAAGAAGTCGATCGCATGAACAAGGAAGGCAACGGCCTCGTTGAGGAATACAAGGCCCTCAACGACAAGACCAGCAACCCCGCGCTCACCGCTGAGGCGAAGTCCAACGCCCAGAACGAAGCGCAGAAGAAGTTCGAGGCCATCCAGAACAAGCAGCGCGAAGTGCAGACGTTCATCCAGAACACCCGCAATTCGCTTCAGCAGCGCATGCAGACCTACAAGGCGCTCATCCTCGAGGAAATCAGCAAGGCCGCCACGACGGTGGCGCAGCGCAAGAGTGGCTCCCTCCTCCTCGACAAGTCCGGTCCCTCGCTTTTTCTCATCCCGAGCGTCATTTATTCGGATCCGGGTTACGACATCACCGATGATGTCGCCAAGGAGATCAACAAGGACCGTCCCGCCGCCAGTTCGACACCGGCGCCGGCGACCGCGGCTCCCGCGCCCGGCGCTCCCGCCGTCAGCTTCCCGAGCCTCACGCCGACCAAGAAATAATCCGGCGCGCGCGTCTCGTTTTAATTTCAGCCCCGCTCGTATCGAGCGGGGCTTTTTTGGGCAAGCAAAGTGGCCTCGGGTTTCCGCCGATGGGTTGTGCTGATCGTGCGGCTGGAAACCGCCGCCACTTAACTTCCAATTGCACCGCGCAACGAAAGCCCCACGCTCTCGCCATGCAGGTTTCGTTTACTCCGGCTGACATTGTCGCGCTTACGTCACCCCGCGCCACCCGCGGTGCCACGACCGAAACCCTCCGCGGTCTCGCCGCGCTCGCCGCCGCCGCCCCCGGCGATCTTTCGTTTCTCGGCAATCCGAAATACAAGGCCGAAGTCGCCACCACGCGCGCGTCGCTCGTGCTGCTGCCCGCCGATTTCGCGGGCGAGCCCAAGCCCGGCCAGCTTTTTCTCCTCGTCGAAAATCCCTCCGTCGCTCTCGCACGCATCTGCGCGCGCATCGAGCAGTCGCTGTGGCCGAAACCCGACCCCGGTATTCATCCGACCGCGTTTGTCGCGGCCGGCGCGAAAATTGCCGCGAGCGCCACGGTGGGCCCGCTCTGTGTCGTCGAGGCGGGCGCGGTCGTGGGCGAGCGGACGCATTTGCAGGCCCAGGTCTTCGTCGGTCGCGCGGCGCGCGTCGGGGATGATTGCTGGCTGATGCCTGGTGTGATCGTCGCCGCCGAGTGCGAACTCGGCCAGCGCGTGCGGCTGCAGCCCGGCGTGGTCGTGGGCTCCGACGGCTTCGGCTACGAGTTCACCCAGGGCCGCCACGAAAAAATTCCGCAGGTCGGCAACGTCGTCATCGGCGACGACGTCGAGATCGGCGCCAACTCCACGCTCGATCGTGCGCGCTTCAGCCGCACCGTGGTCGGGGAGGGCACCAAGATCGATAATCTCGTCCAGATCGCCCACAATGTCGTCATCGGTCGTCACTGCATCCTGTGTTCCCAGGTCGGAATCTCGGGCAGCACGACGCTGGAGGACTACGTTGTCCTCGGTGGCCAGGCCGGCCTCGGCGGCCACATCACGATCGGCAAGGGCGCGAAGGCGGGCGGCCAGGCGGGCATCACGTCCGACGTCGCCGCGGGCGCATTCGTCAACGGCACGCCGGCGATCCCGTTTCAGCTCGAGCGCCGCCTCGCCATTCTGCATCAGCGCCTGCCGGATCTGGTGAAGCGCGTGGACGCGCTCGAGGCGAAGCAGGGTTGACGCAAAAAAGTCTTCCGCCGCGGGGCATTCTCGTCACGCTCCGCCCTCAACCATGGGCGAATCACGGCTAAAAATCTTCACGGGCAACTCCAACCGGCCCCTCGCCGAAGAAATCTGCAAGTCGATCGGCGAGCCGCTCGGCGAGGCCACGGTGACCAGTTTTCCGGACGGCGAGTCGTTCGTGAAGATCAACGAGAATGTCCGCGGCCACGACGTCTACATCATCCAGTCGACCTGTCCGCCGACGAATCATCATCTCGTCGAGCTCCTGATCATGATCGATGCGGCGCGCCGCGCTTCGGCGCAGCGCATCACCGCCGTGCTGCCGTTCTACGGTTACGCGCGCCAGGATCGCAAGGACCAGCCCCGCGTGCCGATCACCGCGAAGCTCGTCGCCAACATTCTCGTGGCGGCCGGAGCCACCCGCATCCTCACGATGGATCTGCACAGCCAGCAGATTCAGGGCTTCTTCGACATTCCGGTGGATCACCTGTTCGCGTCGCCGGTGTTCTTCGAATATTTTGCGAAGACCAAACGGGAGAACCTCGTCGTCTGCTCGCCCGATGTCGGCGGGATGAAGATGGCCGCCGCGTATGCCGACGTGCTCGGAGCGGGGCTCGCGCTCGTGGCGAAGAAGCGCAAGAGCGCCACGAAGGTCGAGGCCATTAACGTCGTCGGCGAAGTCGACGGCTGCGATGTGCTGCTCGTCGACGACATCACCGAGACCGCCGGCACGCTCTGCGCCGCGGCGAAAATCCTCCGCGAGCACGGCGCTAAGAGCATCCGCGCCGCCGTCAGCCACTGTATTCTCAACGAGGTCGCGCTTGAGCGGCTAAAGGGCGGCCTGATCGACGAACTGATCACGACCAACTCCACGCCCGTCGACACCCACGGCCTGCCGATCACCGTGCTGAGCATCGCGGCGCTCCTCGGCCAGGCCATCCAGCGCATCAACAGCAACGAGAGCGTCACCAGTCTTTTCCGCATCAAGGGCTTCTAAGCACCGCGGCCACGCGGATTGGTTTGCGTCCGCGAATTTGACGGCGGCTGGCTCGAAGCCGCGGCGAACACCGGGAACATTGCCGCCCAGCGCCAGTCGTTTTTCTTTCCATGAAATCCATGCTTCTTTCCCGTCTCACCCTTCTCGCCGCGCTCGGCGCCGCCGTCAGCGTCGGTTTCTCCGCGGTCAAAGACACGAAAGACCCCAAGGCCAAAGAGGCGAAGCAGGTCGCCGCGCCCAACAAAAAACCTGAGCTGCGCATCGATCCCTCGCCGGTGTCCGACGGCAAGTCCGCCGTCGTCACGAGCTACGCCGACGTCGTCGAAGCGGTGCAAAAAGCCGTCGTGTCGATCTACTCCAGCAAGACCGTGCGCGAGCGCGTGGCGGTCAATCCGTTCTTCCGCCAGTTCGGGATTCCCGATCAGGAGCGCGAGAGCAAGCAGGAGGGCCTGGGCTCCGGGGTGATCGTTTCGTCCGACGGCTACATCCTCACGAACAATCACGTCGTCGAGGGCGCGGACGAGTTGAAGGTTTTGCTGCCGGATGATCGCGAGTTCATCGCCAAGGTAATCGGCACCGATCCGAAAACCGATGTGGCCGTCGTGAAGATCGATTCGGAGAAACTACCCGTGATCACGCTCGCCGACAGCGCCAAGATTCGCGTGGGCGACGTGGTGTTCGCGGTCGGCAATCCGCTCGGCATCGGCCAGACCGTGACGATGGGCATCGTCTCCGCGAAAGGCCGCGCGGTCCCCGGCCTCGCCGACGACGGCGTCGCGTATCAGGACTTCATTCAAACCGACGCCGCGATCAATATGGGCAACTCCGGTGGCGCGCTCGTCGACGCCAAGGGCCGGCTCGTGGGCATTAACAGCGCGATCCTTTCGCCGACGCGCGGCAACATCGGCATCGGCTTCGCCATCCCGACGAATCTCGCCTCCTCGATTATGAACAGCCTGATCGCGACCGGGAAAGTCGCGCGCGGCTTCCTCGGCGTCCGCACCGATCCGCTCACGCCCGACGTCGCTGAGCAACTCGGCCTGCCGAAGGACATCAAGGGGGTCGTCCTCACCGACATCGATTCCGGCAGTCCCGCGGAAAAAGCCGGCCTCAAGCGCACCGACATTATGCTCGGCATCAACGAGCACATGGTGACCACGCTCGATGACCTGCGTTTCACGATCGCGCAATTGGAGCCGGGCTCGACGGCGAAGCTAAAAATTTTCCGCGACGGTAAAGACAAGTTGGTTGAGGTCACCCTCGGCACGCTCGTTGACAATCCCAACGAATTTGTCGCCGGCGTGAACGTGACTCCGCTGGTGCCCGAGTTGCGGCGCAAGCTCGGCATCGTCGACGTGCGCGTCAAGGGCCTCGCGATCACCGACGTGGCGGAAGATTCGCCGTTCCGCGAACGCCTCGCCCCCGATCTGGTGATCATGGAGATCAACCGCACGGAAGTTACTGATCTCGCCTCGGCGAAAGCGGCGCTCAAGCCGCCGGGCGAGCGCAATCTCCTCGTGGTTTATTACCGCGGATCCGCCCGGATTGTGACGATCACCATTCCCCGAAAATAAGCACGGAAGCGGAGCATGAGCCCATTGCTCTGACCGGCGCGTCTCCTCCGGCGCGCCTTTTTGCTTTTTAACTTCCGGGTTTCTCGATCGGGATTTTGGCGAGCGACTCCGGCACCGCGTCGGCGGGGTAGGTGGGGAAGCTCAACTCAAGCAAGGATACCTCCGGCACCTCGAAACGCGCCACGCCCGCGCTGCGATCGACGAGCATTGCGACCCCGACTGCTGTGCCGCCGGCCTTGCGCACGATGTCGAGACTCTCGAGCACGCGCCCGCCGCGCGTCACGACGTCTTCGACGACGAGCACGGGTTCGTCCTTCGCGAGCGTGAAACCGCGGCGCATCACGAGGACGTTGTTCTCCTTCTCGGCAAAAATGTAACGCACCTTCGCTTGGCGCGCGAGTTCCTGCCCGATCACGAGCCCGCCCATCGCGGGTGCGAGCACGGTGGAAAATTTCAGTCCCTGCGCGCGCACTTTCGCGAGCAGCAACTCAGCGAGGCGCTCGACGGCATCCATGCGCTGGCAGACCTGCGCGCATTGAAAGTAGTGCCCGCTGTGCAAGCCCGAGCGGAGCACGAAGTGGCCCGTGAGCAATGCCCGCGTGCGCGTGAAGATGTCGAGGATTTCCTGCTGGCTGGCGTCCATCCGCCGACGTTGCGCGGCCCGGAGAAAAAAACAAAATCAATTTTTCGGCATCAGGTTTGTCAGGCTGAGCGCCGCGCAGAATCCAGCGGGCTGCCCGACGCCATGCCGTCTGGCGGACATTCCATGGGATGCTTCGCGACACTCAGAAGGACAAAATTGTTTTCGGCCTTCTAATTTTTTTTTCCGCGGGCAAGCTGCGCCGCCATGCGTTTAAAATTTCTCCTGTCGATGGCCGGTGTGGGCTTGGTCAGTGCTCTGGCCCAATCACCGCCCCGTCACTTCGACGGCCACTCGTGGTGGTCGCACGTCAAGGTGCTCGCCGACGACAACATGGAAGGCCGCCAGACCGGCAGCGACGGCCTGCGCCGCGCCGAAGCCTACGTGGTCGAGCAACTCAAACGCGCGGGGCTCGAGCCCGCGGGCACGGACGGATTTTATCAGTCGGTCCATTTCATCCAGCGTCAGATCGATGAGACACAGTCCTCCGCCGCGCTCGTGCGGGACGGTGTCGCCACGCCGCTCGAGTTGGGCGCCGACGCATTTTTCGGGACAAAAGTGGACGTCAACCGCGACGAGATTTCCGCGCCACTCGTTTTTATCGGCAACGGCCTCCAGGTGCCCGAGAGCGGCGTGGACGATCTCGCGGGGCTCGACGTGAAAGGCAGAATTGTCGTGCTGCTTTCGGGTTCGCCGAGCTCCGTCTCAGCGGCGCTCACCGGGCACTACGGCTCAACGGGCGAGCGCTGGAAGATGCTCCGTCAGGCCGGGGCGATCGGAATGATCACGATTCCGAATCCCGCCGCGATGGACATTCCGTGGATTCGCACCAGCGCCAACCGCACCGCGCCGACGATGGATCTCGATGACCCGGCGTTCAGTGAAGTGGCGGGGCTCAGGGTGGCGATGACATTTAATCCCGCCCAGGCCGAAAAACTTTTCACCGGCTCCGGTCACACGTTTCGCGAACTCGCCATTCTCGGCAAAGATCGCGCGGTGCTGCCGCATTTTCCGCTCGCGGTCTCCCTCCAAGCGCGCGCCACGATCAACGAAACGAAGCTCGAGGCGGCCAATGTCATCGGCCGCCGGCCCGGCACCGATCCGAAACTGAAGGACGAGTTTGTTGTCTTGTCCGCGCACATCGATCACCTCGGCATCGGCGCAGCAATCAACGGCGACAAGATTTACAATGGCGCGATGGACGACGGATCGGGTTGCGCGCTCCTGCTCGATCTCGCGCACACGCTGCGAGCTGGCGGCGAAAAGCTGCGGCGTTCGGTGCTGTTCACGTTTGTCGTCGCGGAGGAGAAAGGGCTGCTCGGCTCAAAATACTACGCCGCGCATCCGACCGTGCCGCTTCGGGCGATCGTGGCTGATCTCCACACCGACATGTTCCTGCCGATTTCGTCGGGCAAGACGCTGATCGTAAAAGGACTCGCCGAATCCAGCCTCGGTGAACGCGCGGCCGCTGTCGCGCGCGGTCTCGGCCTGAACCCGATCGCCGATCCCGAGCCGTTGCGAAATTCGTTCGTGCGCTCCGATCAATACAGCTTCATTCGCCGCGGCGTTCCCGCCGTCAAACTCGACTACGGTGCTGAGCCCGGCACGCCGGAGCACAAGGTTTTCAAGGACTGGCTGACGAACCGCTATCACGCGCCTTCCGATGATCTCAACCAACCGGTGGATCTCGCGGCGACGGCCCTCTACGAGGAGATGATCCGGGCGCTGTTGATCGAGACGGCAAACAACGAAGCCCGGCCGCAATGGAAGCCCGATTCGTTTTTCCGGCGCTATGCAAACTAGGCGAGCAGACCGAGGGGCCGAAAACTTGCTTCGCGCCTGATGCCGAAGTAACGTCCTGCCGCGATGGCGAACCTTACCCCAACGTCTGTGCCGCTGGAGGATGAACTCGGCGATGTGCTCGACAAGGCGATGCGGCGCGCGGGCCTCAACGACGAGTCCCTCGCCGCCCGGACCGGCGTGCGCGCCGGCCGCATCCTCGACGCGATCGATTATCGCTCGGAGTTGACGACGGACGAATTGCGCAAGCTCGCCGGCGCGCTCGGCCTGAACGAAGTCGGCCTTTGTGCGCTCGCCGCCGGCAGTTACCCGCAGCCGGAGATCGCGGCGCTCCCGTTTTGCGTGTGGCCGCTGCGCATGCCGCATGGCATCGGCGTCGTGAATGCCTATCTCCTCGGTGAATGCGGCAGTTCACACGCCGTGCTCTTCGACACGGGGGCGGGATTGATGGCCCTCGATACCGTTTGGCCCCGAGCGATTACGGAGGTCGACGCCGTCTTCCTCACCCACGTCGAAGCCGAGCACGCGGGCGGGTTGTGCGAGGTGGTCGCGCGTTTCGGAGTGACTTCGGCTTTTATTCCGCGTGGTGCGACCGCCCCCTGCGGTCAGGCCGTGGGGGAGGGGGACGTAAAAAAAATCGGCCCGCTTGAAATCACCGCCTACACGACGCCGGGCCACGCCGCGGCGCACAATTGCTACGTGGTGCGGGCGCCGGCGGCACGGCATGGGGGTGCACTCCTCGTGTCAGGCGACCTGATATTTGCCGGATCCGCCGGCGGCGGCTATTTTTCACACGACCAACTCCGCTCGAATTTGCGGCGCATTCTCGGCGCCGTGCCGCCGGCCACGGTGATTGCACCGGGCCACGGACCGCTCACAACGGTCGAAAACGAACTGCGCTATAATCCGTTTGTCCTGTGAGCGTGGAGTGGTCGCGAGGAAATCGCAGTTGACATCACCAACCCGTTCGTGAGCTTTTTCACCTCTTAAATTTTGGCTTCCTAGCTCAATGGTAGAGCAGTTGACTCTTAATCAATTGGTTCCGGGTTCAAGTCCCGGGGGAGCCACCAATTTCCGTTTTTTCCCAGTCAAATTTTGGCCAGCGCCTCGGATTTTGCCGGCGTAGCTCAATGGTAGAGCACCTGTTTTGTAAACAGGCGGTTGCGGGTTCGAATCCCATCGCCGGCTCCAGTGTTTCAACGGCGTGGTGAGCAACGGCGAACTCCGGCCCTTGCCGAAGAGCGCGCGCCAAATTTTCCACACTGCCCGATGGTGTAATGGTAGCACGAACGACTCTGACTCGTTCTGTCTAGGTTCGACTCCTAGTCGGGCAGCCAATCTTACGGATTACTGAACAAAAATTAATTCCTCCACCGTCTGACAAAGTGGGTTGACAGTGAAGTTTTGATGACCCCTATTTCGCTTTCGCGCCTGAGTTATCCCCCCAAAAATATCAGCGACATGCTGAAAAACCACGTTCCGTTTTCAATCCCCGACCACTGTTACAGGCATGCTTCCTGCAACAGGGCCTGGATGAATGGATCGCCCGCCCGCTGCGCGTCTCGTAGCTTGAAAAATTAATCCCGCTCCCGTCGTTCGCGTGCTTTCCCTCCTTTGATTCATCGTCGCCGCTGCCGCCGCTCTTTTCCTTCATCCTCGAAAATTACTACTAGAACCGATCGCCAACCTTCCTCCTAAATATGATTACGCACCTCGCTCCCCTCGCGTTCCTCCTCAAGAATCCCGACAACAGCGACATGTCCATGATGGACCTGTTCATCGCCGGTAAGCAGATCATGTGGCCGATTTTGCTCCTGTCGTTCATCGGCATCACGGTGGTCATTGAGCGCCTCCTTTTCGTCATGCGCGAAAACGCGGCCCGTGAGCCCGAGGTCGTCGAGAAGATGCTGGAGAGCGTGGAGCGCCGCGACATCGATGGCGCGCTCGCCATCGGCAAGAAGAGCAAGGACTTCATCGCCCGCATCCTGGTCTACAGCCTGACGAACAAGGAATTCTCCCTGTCCAACGCCTTCGTCCGCGCTTCCGGCCAGGAACTCGGCCGCTTCTCGCAAGGCATGGCGACGCTCGATACCGTCATCACCGCCGCCCCGCTCCTCGGCCTCCTCGGCACCGTTACCGGTATGATGCGCACCTTCGGCGCGCTCGGCGGCGGCAACATCTCGGCTGCGGCCGGCACCATCACCGGTGGCGTCGCCGAGGCCCTCATCGCCACCGCCTGCGGTCTCTTGATCGCGGTCACGGCGCTGCTCCCTTACAACTACCTGAACGCCCGCTCCGAGCGCGCCAAGCAGGAAGTCGCCGACGCCTCCCACGCCCTCGAAATCCTGCTGAAGAAGTCCGAGACGATGCCTCCGTTCGCCCGCTGAGTTTTCGTTCTAAGAAACTCCCCCGCGTTTCGTCATCTCTCTAACTCCCTTTAATCACCATGGCAGGATCAAGTGGCGGCACTAGCAGCAGCGGCCAAAAGAAGGCGCGCATCGAGATCATCCCCCTGATCGATGTCATCTTCTTTTTGCTCGCGACCTTCGTTCTGTTCACGCTCTCGCTGAACACGCCGCAGGGCGTGTCCGTGGTTTTGCCACAGTCGGACACGGGTGAACCCCGCGACGTCTTGGGCACCGCGACCATCTCGGTGACAGAAGCCGGCACGCTCGCGTGGGATCGGGATCCGGTGGTGCTCGATGAATTCTTGAAGCGGCTGCAATCGTTCTACACTTCCAACCCAGAGGGCCGCATCCTCATCAACGGTGACGAAAATGCGCCCTTCAATCAGGCCATCTACGCTTTCGACCAAGCCCGCATCGTCGGCTTCAAGAAAGTCTTTATTGAAACCCAGGTTCGTTCCACGGCGCGACAATAAGCGCCGCGCGAGTCCACCGTCTCCCTCTAACCCATCACCCGCATGGCCGGTTCAAGCATTTCCGCCGCTGTCGCTGAAACAGCCAAGAAGAAAGCACGCATTGAGATCATTCCTCTCATTGACGTCATCTTCTTCCTGCTCGCGACCTTCGTGCTCTTCACGCTCTCGTTGAATAAACTCGCCTCGCTGCCGATCGATCTGCCAGCCGCCGTCCCGGCGCCGCCGACCGACAAGGTGGACGAGACCACGGTCTTCCTCAATATTTCCGACCAGGGCACGTGCTATTGGAAACAAGGTGCCTTGGGGACGCCGGAACTGATCTCGACCGCGGAGATCGCCCCGCGGCTTAACGATTACAGCAGTCGCTTTGGTGGACAGGCCCGCGTCTTCCTTCAGGGCGATATGAGGGCTCGCTTCGGTCCCGCCGTTCAAGCGCTCGACGAAGTCCGCAAGGCCGGCATCGCGCAAGTGTCCATCCAAACCACGGTGCAACCCTCCGGGCGGTAACCTCAGCTCCCATCTCCATGCGTCGCGATCTCATCGTCGGTGTCTTCCTTTCCGCTCTCATTCACGTGCTCATATTTTGGGGTGATAAGTTGATCCCCAAGTCGACCCCGAAAGCAGTCGTCGAAGCGGAGAAGCCGAAAGTTCAGCTCATGGCGTTGCCTCCCCTGGAGCCCGAAGAGCCCGAAAAAATTGTCACAGACGAGGCTCCGCCGGAAAAACTCGATCTCGCGCCACCGGTCTTGACCGATGTGCCGCAAATCACGACCGACACCTCGTTCGTCCAGAAGATGCAGCCGCCGCCGCCGGACGGCCTGAAGCCAGCCGTGGGCGTTATCGTCATCCCGGGCAATCGCGACTTCGCAAATTTCAACGGCATGAAGGTCTTCGATCCCTCCATGCTCGATCAGCAGCCGGTTCCGCAGTATCAAGCGCGCCCGAATTACCCGTTTGAAATGCGGCGCGCCGGCATCGCCGGCGAAGTCACCGTCGACTTCATTGTCGATCCGGAAGGCAATGTGCAGAACGCCTACGCGCTCAAGTCCTCGCAGCATGAGTTCGAGGCCGCCGCCGTGCAGGCGGTCAGCAAGTGGAAGTTCAAAGCCGGCCGCAAGGGCGGCAAGAGCGTGCCCACGCACATGCAGGTCCCGATCGTCTTCACCCTTAACGAAGATAATTAATCCCGCCGTGAGTTCTTTCCTTTCCTCCTCCCCGCGCCTGCGCTCCGCGCCCTTCATTCTGGGATTCGCCTTCCTGCTCTCCGCCAGCATTGGCGTCGCGCAGCCGCCCAAGGGCAACTTTCCCAGCGAAAAGACCGGTGCCGCCTTCCAGCAGCTGAAGCCGCTGCAGGAAGCCAAGAATTACGACGGCATGCTTGCAGTCCTCGATAGCATTCAGCCCACCGTCGACCCCTCAAGCTACGACATGGCGCTGATCCTCGACATGAAGGCCAAGCTCTATGGCCAGAAGGAGCAGTTCGACAAGGCCATCGACGCTTGGGAGACAGTGTTGCGGCTGGCGGAGCAGAAAGAGTATTTCGATAAAAAGGCTCAGCTGGAGATCACGCTCTATCTCGCGCAGTTTTGCTACCAGGTCGGCGTTACCAGCAAGGTGCCGGCCGTGCAGCGGCAGTATATCGACAAGTCGGCGGCTTTTTTTAGGAAGTGGCTGGCGGCGACGCCCAAGCCCCCGGCGGACATCTCGATGTTCTACGCCTCGATTCTCTACAATCAGGCCGTCGTCGATCCGAAGAAAGTCGACACTGCGCTGCTGAAACAGGCCCGCACCGAGGTCGAGAAGGGCATCGCGAACTCCATCCATCCGAAGGAAGGGTTCTATGTTCTCCTCCTCGCGATTCTCCAACAGGAGAACGATGCGGTGCATTCGGCCGAGTTGCTTGAGCTCTTGGTAAAGCAATTTCCCCAAAAGAAGGATTACTGGCCGAGCCTCTGGGCGACTTACCTCAACATGGCCAACGAGGCGTCGATCGGTGAAAAGAAGGACGAAAACAAGGTGCGCGAGAATTACATCCGCTCGATCAACACCATGGAGCGCGCGCAGGCCGTGGGCCTGATGAAGGCACCGAAGGACAACCTCACGTTGGTTAATCTCTATCTCACCGCGGGCCAGTTCGGCAAAGCGACCGACTTGCTCTATGCGGGGCTGAAGAATGGCTCCATCGAGTCCGACCAGAAGAACTGGGGCACGCTCGGTTACTATTACCAGCAGGCCAACGATGAAAAGAAGGCGATCGCTGCCTTGAAGGAGGCTTCCGGGCTTTTCCCCAAAACGGGCGCGTTCGAGCTCCAGATTGGTCAGATTTACCTGAGCATGGAAAAGACCAAGGAGGCCTACGCTCACTTTCAAGTCGCGATCAAGCGGGGCGGCCTCGACAAGCCTTATTCGGCCTTGCAGGCGCTCGCCTACGCGGCCTTCGAGCTTGAGCTCTTCGATGAGGCGCTTGAGGCCGTGCTGGCCGCCGAGAAATACCCGGAAACGCAAAAGGATACCCAGCTCCCGCGCCTGAAGGCCGCGATCGAAGCCGGGATCAAGGAACGCGAAATGGCCAAGGCCGAGGCCGCGAAAAGAAACAAACCCCTTTGATCAAACTCTCTCCCATGAAGAAAAATTACGTCTACTTCATTGCGCCCATGGTCGGCCTCGCGGTCTTCGTTGGCATCTATTGGCAATATGCCTCAAGCTACGATGATCGCATCGCGGAAATGCATCGCAAGGAAGTCGAGGCCGCGCAGAAGAAGGTCGATGAAGACGCGAAGGGTCGTCTCGCCGCCGCGCAAGCCGCCTTTGCCTCGCAGGAAAAGCGCAAGGCCGACAAGAAAATTAAGGATGCCAAGGACGCCGCCGACAAGGATGCGCGCGATCAGGCCCAGGCCGTCATGCGCAAGGCGCAGAACGACGCCGGCAAACTCACCACGCGCGTTAAGGCACTCAACAAGGACATCGACGCCGAGAAGGCCGAGGTCAAGAAACTCGAGGAAGATAAGAAGAACCTCCTCGCGGAGCAGGCGTTCCAGCGCCAATACCTCAAAGAGGCGGAAACCCATGTCACCGCGCTCCTCGCGACGCTCGACCAGATCGCCGTGGCCGACAAGAAGTGGGAAGATGCGGTGAAGGAAGCCGAAAAACGCGCCCTCGCCGCCCAGAAGAAGTAATTTAAAATCATACCTACCCGATGAAAAAGTGGATGTATATTATTTTCCCCGGTGCTATGCTGGGCCTGTTCCTGATCTTCTTCCTCAGTCACACGAAGGAAGCCGAGGCGAATGAAAAGGTCCGGCAGGAAGTCCTCGCGAAGAAAATCGCCGACGACGCCGCCAAGAAAAAAGCCGATGAAGATCGCGCCCGGGCGGACGCCGAAAAACGCGCTGCGGATCGCGCGGCCGAGGATGCCGCGAAGGAAGCGAAGAAAATCGCCGCCCAGGCTGCGATCGACAAGGACGTCAAGGACGCGACGGACAAGGCGTTCGCCGATGCCGCCGCTTCGCAAAAGACGATCGACAAGCTTGAGGCTGATCTCGATCGCCTGCACAAGCAGAAGGACCAACTCAGCCGCGACGGCTTCGAGATCGCCAAGCAGGTCGAGGCCGCCAAGGTCGCGAAGCGGACGGCCGAACTTGAGATTCAGCGCACCGTCGATTTGGTCGCCAAAAAATCGCAGGAAAGCTACCTCACCCGGATGCCGCCCCCACCGCCGCCTCCGCCGCCGGTGGCGAAGTAAGGTCCTCAGCGACGTTTGCCTCTTCGCTTTTATTGCGCCCCGGAATTTTCCGGGGCGTTTTTGTTGGGCGATCATTTCCTCCGCGAATTTGTTTGCGGTGGTCGGGCGCGTCACCTTTCCTCCGCCTTCCCACGGCCGCTTGGCTGCGGGGAAGTGATGTCGGGGCGTAGCTTAGCCTGGTAGAGCGCTACGTTCGGGACGTAGAGGTCGCAGGTTCGAATCCTGTCGCCCCGACCATCTTTCTTCTGGCTGCCCACGGGGCCGGATGCGCCGCGCCGCGGGCTTCTTTGCTATCGCTTCCCGTGCTGCGTTGCGAATTCTGACGGCGCCTCATGACGCTCTCTGCGTGGAGTCTGCTTGTGCTTGCTGTGCCGGTGCTACTGGCGGGTGAAGAGTTGCACCGGCGATTTTCGTTTCTGCCGCGTTTCAACATTCCCGTGCCCGTCGTCGGCGGCCTCACCGTGGCGACCCTCGTCCTGCTGCTCAACGTCAGCGGTCTCGTCGTTTTCTCCTTTGGCGCGAAAGTTTCCACCCCGGTCTGGACGTGGCTCGTCACCCCGGACCACGAATGGCTCGCGCACCCGGCAAAGAATTTCAACCTGCCGCTGCTCGTCGGGTTTTTTACGTGCGTGGGCCTCGGTGCGCCGGTGCGCCTCTTGCGCACGGGGGGTCGCGCGCTCGTGATTCTGCTCGGTGCGGCGACGGTGCTGGCCGTGGTGCAGAATGTCGTCGGGGTCGCGCTCGCCTCGGCGCTGCACGCACCGCCTCTGCTGGGGGTGATTTGCGGGGCCTTGACGCTCGTGGGCGGGCACGGGACGGCGCTGGGCTTCGCGGCGCGCTTTGAGCAGGCGGGCTTCGCGGCGGCGGCCACGGTGGGTGCGGCGGCGGCGACGTTCGGGCTCGTCGCGGGCGGCTTGCTGGCGGGGCCTCTCGCCGAGTGGTTGTTGCGGGGAAACGCCCAGGATGCACCCGCACCCACCTCCCCCGCGGAGCGCGCCGGACTACCGGCGAAATCAACCGCGAGTTTTTTCGCCGATCTGCGCTCGCTGCGCGACAGCGGTGTCGCGGCCCTGGGTCATCTCTTACTCGTGGCCGTGTGCATTAAGACGGGGGCCTGGGTGAGCTTCGGGCTCGATCGCGCCGGAGTCCCACTGCCGGCCTACATGGGCGCGCTGCTCGTTGGTTTTGTCGTGCGCGCGGCGCACGACGCTTTGGGCGGGACGTGGCTGCGACCCGTGGTCGTCGCGCGCATCGCCGCGGTGCTGCTTCCGCTGTTTCTCGCGGTCACTCTCTCCTCGCTCAATCTGGCCGATCTCGCGGCCGTGGCCGGACCCATGCTGGTGATTCTGCTGGTGAACACGCTGGTCACACTCGCCTTCGCGGTCGTGGTCGCGTGGCCACTCCTCGGCCGCGATCATGAGGCGGGTGTCATGACGGCGGGACTCGTTGGCTTTTGCGTCGGTTCGACAGCGACCGCGGTCGCGGCGATGGACGCCATCGTGCGCCGCCGCGGTCCGGCGCCCCGCGCCTTCGCGGTCGTGCCGCCGACGGGAGGCTTCCTCATCGATCTCACCAACGCTCCCGTCATCACCGCCTTTCTCAATCTCCTCCGATGAAACGTTCCGTTTCGCTCCTCCTGGCGCTGGCCGCGCTGGCCGCCGGTCGTGCCGAAAACTACGACACGATCATCCGTGGAGGCCGCCTGCTCGATGGCACCGGCGTGCCATGGCGCTACGCCGACGTCGGGATCAATGGCGACCGGATCGCGGTGGTCGGCGCGATTCCTTCGAGCGCGACGGCCCGCGAAATCATCGATGCGCGGGGGCTCTATGTCACCCCGGGTTTCATTGATGGTCATTCGCACGCGGTTCCGGCCCTCGAGCAGCGCAGCTTGGCCCGCGTCGCCGCGCTGCTCGCGCAGGGCGTGACGACCGTTTTTATCAATCCCGACGGCGGCGGGCCGCCGGATCTCGCGCCGCAAATCGCCGCGATCAAGCAGGCGGGGCCGGGCGTTAACGTTGCGCCGATGATCGGACACAACGCGGTGCGCACCGCCGTGGTCGGCCTCGAAAATCGCGCACCCGACGCGGCCGAGTTGGAAAAGATGCGCGGCTTGGTCCGCACCGCGATGCAGGGCGGGGCGTTCGCGTTTTCAAGCGGGCCGTTCTACCCGCCGGGAAATTTTTCAAAGACCGATGAGATTGTCGCGCTGGCGCGGGTCGCGGCGGAGTGGGGCGGGTTTTATACGAGCCACGTTCGCGACGAGGGCGACTACGGCGTCGGGGTCGTCGCCGCGGTCGACGAGGTCATTACCGTCGCGCGTGAGGCGAAACTGCCTGGGGTGGTCACGCACATCAAGGCGCTCGGCCCGCATGTGTGGGGTCTGTCCGGCGAGGTGATCAAGCACATCGACGCGGCGCGCGCCGCGGGCATCGAGGTGTGGGCTGACCAATATCCCTATGAGGCGTCGTCGACGGTGCTCAGCGCGGCGCTGCTGCCGCCGTGGGCGCAGGAAGGTGGCGTCGGCGCGTTGCGCGGCCGGCTCGCGAATCCCGAGCAGCGCGCGAAAATTCGCACCGAGATGCTGGCGAACCTCGAGCGCCGCGCCGGCCCCGGGGCGATCATGTTTCGCCGCTTCGCCCCCGATCCCACGATCGAGGGGAAACGTCTCAACACGCTCGCGCTGGAGCGTCGCGTCGAGCCCGTCGACCTTGCAATCGCGCTGCTGCAGCAGGGGAGCCCATCGATCATTTCGTTCAACATGCAGGACGACGACATCACGGCGTTCATGCGGCAGCCGTGGACGATGACGTGTTCGGACGGCGACGTGATGGAGTTCGGCGAGGGCTCGCCGCATCCGCGCAGTTACGGCACCTATCCGCGCAAGCTGCGCATCTTCGCACTCGATCGCGGGGTCGTGTCGCTCGAACGCGCGCTTCAGTCGATGACCGGAATGCCCGCCGCCGTCTTTCACGTGCGCGATCGCGGCGAACTGCGGGCCGGGGCGTTCGCCGACATCGCGATGTTTGATCCCGCGAAATTACGTGAGACGTCGACCTACGAAAAGCCGCACGCGCTCGCCGAAGGCATGGTGCGCGTGCTCGTCAACGGGCGCACCGTGCTGGTCGACGGCAAAATCACCGAGATCCGCGCCGGCCGGATCTTGTCGCGGCGCGATTGAGGACGGCGGCAGTTGCGGATCCGCTGGGATTGAAGATTGAAAGGGTCGGAGCTTTGTGGCCGATTGCCGCCGTGCGTTGCCCTTCTTTCCGGTTTCTTGTCTGCGCACAAGTGCTGCGGTTTTTTTTAGCGGCCGGGTGGGCCCAGTCCGCGCTGAAGCCCGCCGCGCGCGATGCCAATTCCGCACTCGTCGCAACGGCCGATGCGGATTTACCGGACGGGGACGACACGTGGGAGGCGGCGCAACAGGCGCTGGCCAAGGCGAAGTCGGAGCCGGAAGCGTTGCATGCGTTGGTCACGGTGGTGAATCTACAGCGCCGCCGCGGAGATTCCACGGCCGGGCTGGCCGGGGCGCGCGACGGACTGGCACGCGCGCGCAAACTGGGCGACCTCCGGCTGGAGATCGATTTTCAGTATTTGCTCGGGCGGCTTTATTGGAATCTCACCGACTATCCGCAATCGCTCGAGTGTCACCTGGCGGAATTGAGCTTGGCGCAAAAACTCGGCGACCCCCAGGTGTTGGCCCGCACGCATGGCGGTCTCGGGTTGACCTATCAGCGGTTCGGAAAAAACGAAGAGGCGCTGCAGCAGTTCGACCTTGGGCTTAAGTTTGCCGCGCAGGCCGCTGATGAGCGCATGCGTTCTAGCATCCTCAACAGTCTCGGCATTTATTATCAGAGCGTCGAAAACTACGACAAGGCGGCCGCCATTCACGAGGAGGCGTTGATGCTCCGGGAGGGTTACGGCAACCGGCGGGCGATCGCGGAGTCGCTGACGAATCTCGGAATGATTGCCGATGCGCATGGGGATACGGCCAAGGCGCTCGATTATCTCCAGCGCGCGCTGACCACGTTCGAGACGCTGAAATACCGGCGCTACATTGCCAACACGCACCGCCGACTGGCCCTCGTGTTGCGCAAGGCCGGCCGGACGGACGAGGCGCTCGTGCATTTGCAGGCGGCAGGGCGCATGGCGGCGACGCTGGAAAGCGCCGAAGTGCTCGCGGAGATTTATCGAGAATCGGCGCTGACCCATGAAGCGCGCGGCGAACTCGCCCTAGCTTTGCAATTCGAGCGGAAGCTCGCCGGTGCGACCGAACAGATGCGCAGCGAACAAGACCGCCAGCGCATGAACGAATTGACCGCGCGTTACGGCGCCGAACAGCGTGAACTGGAGATCGCCTTGTTGAAGCGCGATCAGGAATTGCAGAACGCGGAACTCCGCCGCCACCGTTCGCAGAGCCTGGCCCTTGGGGCCGGTCTGGTCGGTGGCCTGCTGCTGCTCGGTGCGGTCATCATGCTGCAACGCTATCGTCTGCGCGCCGAGAAACGGATGCACGCGGTGACGGAGCACGCGCGCGAACGCGCCGAGGCAGCCGAGCGGCTGAAGTCCCGCCTGCTGCAAATCGCCTCGCACGACATGAAGGTGCCGCTCACGTCGCTCAACGCCACCGCCGGATTGATCAGTCGTTCGCCCGGCGACGAATCGGCGGTGCGGCATCTCGCGTCGGATATTCAGGCGGACACCGCGCGCATGCGAAATCTGGTGCGTGATTTTCTCGACGCCGCAGCGATCGAGGATGGCAATCTCCAGTTGCATGCCGCCGAGCACGACCTGACGGGAATTTTGCGGAGCGCCGTGGTGAGTCTGGAGCCGGTGGCGGCGAGCAAGAATCAACACCTCGTCCTTGAGCCATCGCTCGCACCGCTGCCCGCCGTCAACGCCGATGGCGATCGATTGCGGCAGGTTTTCGACAATCTCATTGGCAACGCCCTCAAGTTTACGCCGCCCGGCGGCAAGATCGCGGTCGCGTTCGGCGAGGCGGCCGGGTGGGTGTTTGCCGAAGTGCGCGATAGCGGGCCGGGATTGGGACCGGCGGATTTCGCGAAGATTTTTTCGCCGTATCAGCGACTGTCCGCGAAACCGACCGGGGAAGGGGAGGATTCGACGGGGCTCGGGCTTTTTATCGCGCGCGAACTTCTCACGCTTCAGGGTGGGCGGCTGGAGGTGCAGTCGCAGCCGGGCTGTGGCGCGGTCTTTCGCGTGCTGCTGCCGCGCGCCGGGCGGCAGGGCGCGACATAATCAACCGAGTCCGTTGCGCAGGCACCAACGCACCAGCATCGGCATGTCGTGCAGGCCGACTTTCGCGAGGATGCGCGCACGGTGTTTCTCGACGGTGCGGGTGCTCAGCCCAAGTTGAATGGCGACCTCCTTCGAAACCAGACCGCGGGCCACCAAGCGCACGACCTCGCGTTCGCGGTCGGAAAGGCAGTCCGCGCCGACGCGAGGGAGCTGCGCATCGTTGGCGGACATCGACGGCACCGGGGGCGGCACGGTCGCGGAGAAAAACATCCCGCCCTCCAACACGCATTGCACCGCCCGATCGATTTGTTCGAGGGGGGAATTCTTGTCCACGAAACCGGCGACGCCGAGCGACACCAACTCTGCCGGCAGTTGCGCCTCCGGATGCGCCGTGAGCACGACGACGCGGGTGTTCATACCCTTTTGCCGCAGTGCTCGCACGATGTCCCGTCCGTCCATGTCCGGCAGGTAAAGATCAGCGATCAACAGATCGGGCGGGGCCGCCAAACACTCGGCGAGTGCTTTGCGGCCTTCGCCGAAATCGAGAAATTCCTTCGGTCGAAATCTCCGCTGCAAGGCATCTTTTAGTAATCCGCGAAACGTCGCGGTGTCGTCGACGAGAACGATTTTTCGCACGGCGGCAGGGGTGGGAGCGGACATTCGACTTTCAGCACACGCATGTCGTTCCAGACTGCAAGACGCCGTTGTTTGGGCGTGATGGCGTAGATCTACGCCATCACGCAGGTGCAGGCCTACCTCTAGGCGGAGGCGTGAGACTCAGCTAGAATTAGACGTTCTCCACGGTTTTGCCCTGGTGCACGCACGCGTGACCGCTGACCTCGCGTGATGCTGCCTTATGCCCTCAACCCTCATGGCCTCTCGCCCGCGTTTAAGACTCTTCCGACTTCTCCTGGTCGTCGCGAGATTCTTCGTCGGCGGTATAGTCGGGCACTCCGCTGAGGCAGCCCGGCATATCAGTTTCACGTTTGAACAGGCGGGTTACCAAGTGCGGGTTTGGTATTCTCTGCCCGCGCAGGCCACGCCGGACACCCCGGTGGTGATCGTCATGCACGGCGTGGCGCGAGACGGAGAGCGTTACCTCGCGGATTGGATGCCGCTCGCGCAGGAGGGGAAATTCCTGCTCGTGGTGCCCGAATTCTCCAAAGAGCAGTTTCCGGGCGAGACCGGCTACATCTTCGGCAATACGGTGGACAAAGCGGGTGCGGCCCTGCCGCGCGAGCGTTGGTCTTTTAGTATGATCGAGCCCGTGTTTGACGCGGTGAAAGCGCGCACCGGAAACAAGACGGAGCGCTACCGGCTTTACGGTCACTCCGCCGGCGCGCAGTTCGTCCAACGCTTTGTTTATTTTGTGCCAGCGGCGCGAGTGGAGCGCATCGTGAGCGCCAACGCCGGTTGGTATATGCTGCCCGATCTGTCGGTCGCGTTTCCCTACGGTTTGAAAAACACGCCGGTCGCCGAGGCCGACCTGCGCCACGCCCTCGCCTTGCCCATGACGATCTTGCTCGGCACGGCCGACATCGATCCGGTGCTGCACTCGCTACGCCACACGCCCGAGTCTGATGCACAGGGTCCCTATCGGCTCGCGCGCGGGAAGTTTTTCTTCGCTCAGGCGGCGGAAGCCGCTCAGAGGTATCAACTGCCGCTCCGGTGGCAGCTCGCGTTTGCCCCCGACATCGATCACGACGACGCTCGCATGGCGCCGTTCGCCATGAAAGCTCTCTTTCCCAAGTAACCTGCAAGCCATCGAACCATGAAACCAAGCCAACCCCAGCACTTCCGGCCCGCGCGCTTCGCGTCGCTGGCCGTTTGGATCGCGACGACCGCCGCGTTCGCCCAAGTCGCCCCACCGCCCGCTCCGGACGAGACGGTGAAGCTCACCGAGTTCACCGTCACCGGCTCGAATGTTAAACGAATCGAGGTTGAGAAGGTTCTGCCCGTGACCGTGTTCAGCCAGGCGGATATGGATATTCGCAACGCTTCGCAATCGTCGGAGCTGCTCACCGCACTGCCGCAGATTACGGGATTGCCGGGCAACGAAACCGCGGTGGCCGGCGCGACGGCCCGCGGCGACAACGCCACCGTTTCACTGCGTGGCATTGCGTCGAGCAATACGCTTTTGCTGCTCGATGGCCGTCGGCTGGTCCCTCACCCAATCACACAAAGCGAGGCGGGCACGCCCACACTGTCCGTCAACGTCAACGTCCTCCCGAACCGGGGCATCGAGAACATCCAAGTGCTGCGCGACGGCGCGTCGTCTGTCTACGGCACCGATGCCGTCGCTGGTGTGGTCAACTATACGATGCAAAAAAATTTCCGCGGCACCGAGCTCACGCTGCGTTACGGCCAGACTAATTACGACGACGGCAAGGAATACCGCGTCACGCTCATGCACGGTCTCGACTTCGCCCGGGGTAAAGGCCGCGCGATGATTACCGCCGACTTCTATCGGCGCGAACCGATGTTTATTCGCGACCGTCCCTTCGGCAACGATGGTGACTTTTCCAGTGTCGCGCCGGCGCCGTGGAATGTGCCGACCGACACGACCTTCAATCTCCGTTCGACGTCGAGTGCCTATGGCCAGTATATCGTCGGCACCTCGGGCGCCTTGGATCAGTATGGCTCGGTGGCGGCCTTCACGGGTGCGCGTCCGGTCGGAGTTCCGGCGACGATGGCGGCGACGACAGGCGTGTTCGTGATTACGCCGCTGGCGGGCGGTGGGGTCGGTTTCGGCACGGCCGCGCCAGCGCGCACGACGACCGGTCCCGGCCACGATTATTATTGGAGCAACAGCGCGTGGCGCGTCATTCAGCCGAAAAACAACCGCACGAACATTTACGCGCGCGGTGAGTATGATCTCAACCGCTACATCACGCTGTTCGGCAACGTGGCCGTGTATCAGTCGCGGTCGATTACGTTCCGCGAGCCGGATCAATATTCCAACAGCTTCGACGGTTTCGCAGTCGTGCCGATTTCGAACCCGTTCAATCCGTTCGGCAGCCGCTACTGGTCACCCACCGGCGCGCCAAATGCCGACGGCACGCCTCGCCTCGTTGGGACGCCGGCGGAGGTTTCAATCACGAACAAGCGCTTCATCGACCTGCCGACGCGCACCGACCATGTGACCAACAGCGTTTATCGCGGCGTCGTCGGGCTGCGCGGTAAGGTCTTCGACTCGTGGTCGTGGGAAGCCGCACTGCTTTACTCGAGCGCGCGCGGCATAGAATACGAGGCCGGCGCCACCCGCCGCAGCTTTTTGAAGGCCGCCATCAATCAGTCTGACCCGGCCAAGGCTTACAATCCGTTCGGCCGCACGTTTGCGGTCCAAAACGGCGCGGTCGTCGTTACCGGCGACTACAAGTCACCCGACAGCGTAATCGCGGGCTTCAGCGCGCCCTTTGTCCGCAACGGCATCACGAAGCTTGGCAGCGGCGATTTCCGCGCCAATGGCGACCTCTTGCATCTCTGGGGTGGCAACACGATCGGCGCGGCGTTCGGGGGCGAGTTTCGCCATGAAGGCTATGACGATTACCGCCCGCCATTTACCGGCCTCAATCCCGCGAGTTCCGGGCTCGATCCGACCAACGACGACTTCGTGAGCTTTTCGCCGAATTCCGATACGCACGCCAATCGCCACGTTGCGGCGCTTTACGCCGAGACCGTCGTGCCTCTTGTCGGTAATGATTTCAAACTTCCGCTCGTGCAGTCGCTCGAGCTTTCCGCGTCGGCGCGTTACGAGAGTTACACCGACTTCGGTAGCACCACGAAACCGAAATACGGCGTCAACTGGAAGCCCGTCTCGTGGGTCATGGTGCGCGCCTCCTACAACGAAGGTTTTCATGCGCCGAACCTCGCGCAGCTTTTCACCGGCACGCTCACGCGCAGCCTCACGGCGGCCGACACCTATCGCAGCACCGTCACGCAACTCGCGACCGACGGCTCCGCGAATCGGAAACAAATCGCGGCGGGCAACCGCGACCTCCGCCCCGAGCGTTCCACTGGCAAATCGGCTGGCATCGTAGTCGAGGTGCCGCGGATTAAGGGTCTCTCCCTGTCGGTTGATTACTGGGAGATTCGCCAGAAGAGCGTGATTGCCGCCGGTGGTGGCATCGCCGCCGACACCGCGGCGCTCAACGCCGCTACGCAGGCGGCGCTCGCGGCCGGCCAGAACATCAACAATATCGAACTCGCGTCTGGCTTGGCGAATTACAAGGGCGACTCGTCCGTCGTGCGCAATCCCGTCACGCAGAACGACCGCGATCTCTTCACGGCCTTCAACGCCCGCACCGCGCCCGGCAACCAGCGCGCCGTCGTCGGCACCATCGCTTATGTCAACATCAGCTACTACAATCGCGCCGAGCAGTTCGTGAACGGTTTCGATTTCGACTTGAAGTATCGATTCCCGCGTTGGGAAGTCGGCAACTTCACTTTCGATACGAATTGGACGCTGCTGAATAATTTTCACGCCTACACCGCCGCCGGGGCGGCGCGCACCGAGTATCGCCAGACCAACAGCACCAGCATCGGCGGCGCGACGCCGAAGTGGCGCAGCGCCACCACGCTCAACTGGCGTCGCAAGCAGTGGGGCGCCGGGGTGGGTCTCTACTACATTGGTCGCTTCTACGATATCAACGCGACCACCTCGAAGATCACGTGGGATTCACTGGGCAACCCGAGCTACATCCAACCGCTGTTCAACAACGGCGCCTACTCCTACCGTATGGTGATTCACGACACGAAAACCTACAATGCCTTCGTTACCTATCGTCTCGTCGCGAAGAACCGCTGGCTCGCCAACATGGATATTCGTTTCGCCGTGAACAACGTCTTCAATGCGAAGCCCCCCCTCGCCGGCGGCACGTCCTCGGGCTACGAAACCACCGTTTACGGCGCGCTCGCGCGTGGCCGAGGCTATTCATTGCAACTTTCGAAGAAACTCTGAGCCGGCCGAGCTTTGATTGGTTGTCGCTCGGCCGTTCGCGCGGCCGGGCTTCTTTTTGCCAGTTCCCAAAATTGTCCGTGCTCCCCGCCGGGTCGATCGTTAAAAATATCCACGTGAAAGCCCTCTTTGGATTTCTCTGCGTAGGGTTTCTTTTCATCGAGGCTCGCGCAGAAGTTCCCGTGCCTGTTACGCCGGTCGTCGCGTCACATGGCATGGTCGTCGCTGCGCATCCGCAGGTCGCGGTAATTGGAGTGGAGGTTTTGAAGCACGGGGGCAATGCGGTCGATGCGGCGGTTGCCGTTTCGCTGGCCTTGGGCGTGGCCGAGCCCTACGGCTCCGGCCTCGGAGGCAAGCTCATGCTGCTCTATTACGAGGCGAAAAGTAGAAAAATTTTCGTGGTCGATGCCCTCGACACCTGCGGCTCGGCGATCGAGGTGGAGACTTATCGCAAGCTGCCGACGGAATCGCGCAGTTACGGCTATAGCTCGGTCTGCGTCCCTGGTCTCGCCGCCGGCCTTTGGGCTGCTCACCAAAAATGGGGCGCGAAAAAATGGGCCGACGATATCGCCCCCGCGATCGAGCTCGCGCGCGAAGGTTTCGAGATTCTGCCGAAGAGCCGCGACATGTTTGACGAGCAGCTCAAAAAACTCCGGCGGGGCGACGCCGAGATCGCGCGGCTCTATCTACTCGGTGGTGAATTGCCGGTCGTCGGCTCACGTCTGAAAAACGAAGACCTTGCGCACTCCATGGCGTTGCTCGCGCAAAAAGGCCGTGATGGATTCTATCGCGGCGAGGTGGCGGAGAAAATCGTCGCCGCGTCGAAGCAGGGCGGGGGAGTGCTCACGCTCGACGACTTCGCGCACTACGAGGCCCGGATCGTTGAGCCTATCGCGATGGATTTTCGGGGCTATCGCTTGATCTGCGCGCCGCCGCCGGCGCAGGGTCCCGCAATTTTTCTCCCGATCCTCAAGGTGCTGGAAAACGAAACCTTCGGCGGCGGTCCGTTGCGCACGGCCGCGAATCTTGATTTGATTGGCCGGGTCTGGCGCATCGCGGATGGGCAATCTCACCGCCTCATCGGCGACGATGCGACGTCGCGGGCGACCGTGGAAAAATTTATCGCCCCCGAGGCGATTCGCGCCCTGCGCGAGCAAGCGCTGGCGACCACGCCCGCCCATGCGAAAAAGTCCGCGCAACTTTACGAGCCCGCGCCCGCCGAGGTTTTGGGTTCGACCACGCATTGGCTCGTTGCGGACGCGCAGGGCAACCTCGTTTGCGCGACGCAATCGCAGAGCCTCCATTTTGGCGCGGGCGTGGTCGCGCCCGGCACCGGCGTGGTGCTCAACGACACGATGAGCGATTTCAACTTCACTGATCGGCGTCATCCCAATTTCGTCGCCCCCGGCCGTCGCCCTCGCAGCACACTTTCGCCCACGATTGTGTTTCGCGGCGACAAGCCCGTCTTCGCCATCGGGGTGCCCGGCGGCGCGCGTATCACCACGGCCATGCTCCAAGTGCTGCTCGACCGGCTCGTGCTCAACCGACCGTTAGCCGAGGCCATGGGTGACACCCGGATCCACTACGTCGCGCGCACGACGTTGACCAAGGAGGAGTCGTTTGAGGCTGAAACGTCGCTCCCCACCGACCTCGCCGCCGATCTCCGGGGTCGAGGCTGGCAGGTCGTCCTGCCCGAAGAAGCCGGCCGTGGCCGGCATTTTGGAGGCGTAAATGCCATCGAATTCAACGCGAACGGCACTCTGACCGGCTTGGCTGACCCCCGGCGGACAAACGCCGCGGTGGGCTACTAGGTGGTCGCCCAAGTTTTCCCTTTACAGGAGGGGCGTGAATCTCTGTTTTCGACCGCTCTCCTCATGCAAAAGACCAAAAAGTCCGTCGCTAAGCGCTTCAAGATTTCCGCCACCGGAAAGCTGATTCGCCGCACGCCCGGCTTCCGTCACTTGCTGTCCGCGAAGAGCACGAAGTCCAAACGTCGTGCTTCTCGTGACAAGCTGGTCGATGTAGGCCATGCGCCGGCGCTTCTGCGCTGCCTGCCGTTCGGTCTCTGACCAGTTAACGGCTCGCAAAACCATAACTTCGTCCGGCAGGTGAACTAAGCCGACCTGCCGACGATTAACCTAAAAAGGATCCACTAAAACATGGCTCGTGCAACTAACTCCCCCGCGTCGCGCAAGCGCCGCAAGAAAGTGCTGAAATACGCCAAGGGCTATTTCGGCAATAAATCCAAGCTCTTCCGCTACGCGAAAGAAGCTGTCCAGCACGCCTGGCAATACGCCTACGCGGCCCGGAAAAAGAAGAAGGCCGACCGTCGTGGCCTCTGGATCGTGCGTCTCAACGCCGCCTGCCGCGCCAACGGTATCACCTACAGCCGCTTCATCGAGGGCCTCCACGCCGCGAACATCACGCTCGACCGCAAGGTCCTGAGCGATCTCGCGATTCGTGATGAGGTCGCCTTTACCGGCCTGGTCAAAACCGCCCAGGATGCGTTGAAGGACAAGGCCGCCGCCGCGAAGAAGGCCTAACCAGAAGCGCGAGCCGGGTGGGTTCGCGCGCGCTCAGATTTTCAGAGGACGGTCCCCCACCGGGTCCGTCCTCTTTCTTTTTAGTCTCGGGACCCGCCCGCGGATCGCCGCGGACGAAAATCATTCAGAAATTTCCGTGTGTTCTGTGTGTTCCGTGGGTAAATTTAACCTCCGTCTCCATGCAAGACCAACTCTCCGCTCTCGTTGCGAAAGCCACCGCCGAACTGCCGACGCTGAAAACGCGGCCCGAGTTCGAGGCCGCCAAGGCGCGCTACGTCGGCCCCAACGGTGAACTCACCGCGCTCATGAAGCAGATGGGCAGCATTCCGAAGGAGCAAAAGCCCGTCGTCGGCAAACTCGTCAACGAGGCCAAGACGCAACTCACGGCGCTCCTCGACGCCGCGCTCGCGCGAATCGCCGAGGGCGAACTCGCCGCCCAACTCGGGCCCGCGATCGATCCGACGCTGCCGTCGCCCGACATCGGCCCCGGCACCTATCATCCGCTCACCCTCGTGCGCGAGGAGATGTGCCGCATCCTGCGCAAAGTCGGCTTCACCGTCGCCGACGGCCCGGAGGTCGAAACGGAATATTACTGCTTCGATGCTCTCAACACGCCCGCCGATCACCCGGCGCGCGATGAGAAGGACACGTTTTATTTTCCCGCCAACGCGCGCTTCGGCAACATTTCAAAAAAGAATCCCGAGGAGAAATATCTCCTGCGCACGCACACGTCATCCGTGCAAATCCGCACGATGCTCAAGGGCCCGCCGCCGATCCGCATTGTGTCGCCGGGCCGCGTTTATCGTCGTGACACCACCGACGCCACACACAGCGCGAACTTCCACCAACTCGAGTGCCTCTACGTCGACAAGAACGTCACTGTCCGCGATCTGAAGGCGTTGCTCGACTACATCTTCGCCTCGCTCCTCGGCAAAGACACGAAGACGCGCTTCCGCCCGCACTACTTCGGCTACACCGAGCCGAGCTTCGAGGTCGACCTCACCGCCACGCATCTTCCGAAAGTGAAGAAGCCTTGGATCGAAATCGGCGGCTGCGGCATGGTCGATCCCACAGTCTTCCAGGATGTCGGCTACGATCCCGAGGTCTGGAGTGGCTACGCCTTCGGGATGGGCCTCGAGCGCCTCGCGATGCTCCTCTACGGCATCGATGACATCCGTTATTTCTACCAAAACGATCTGCGCTTCCTGAAGCAGTTCGCCTGATCGCTGACCGATGAAAATTTCTCTCAACTGGCTCCAGGATTACGTTAAGCTCGACGCCTCCATCGAGGAGATTTCGCGTGCGATCACCTTTCTCGGTTTCGAGGTTGAAGGGGTCGTCAACACGGGCGCACCGAAACTCGACTACGTCGTCGTCGGCGAAATCCTCACCCGCGCGAAACATCCTAACGCCGACAAACTCTCCGTTTGCACCGTTGATGTCGGCCCCGCGGGTGGCGTGAAAACGATCGTCTGCGGCGCACACAACTGCGATGCCGGCAACCGCGTTCTCGTCGCGCTTCCGGGTGCCGTTCTTCCGGGTAATTTCCAAATCAAGGAATCGAAAATCCGCGGTCAGGCGTCCTCGGGCATGATGTGCTCACCCGACGAAATCGGGATGGGCAGCGACCACAGCGGTTTGCTCATTCTCCCCGGCAAGCCCGACCTCGGCGCCGCGATGAACGCCGTGCTTCCGCCCGGCGACACCGTCTTCGACATCGAGATCACGCCGAACCGTCCGGACTGCCAGTCGCACCTCGGCATCGCGCGGGAACTCGCCGCGTGGTTCAAGCTGCCCCTCCTCTATCCGCAGGAAAAATTCCGCGGCGACGTTGCCGACGCCGCAGCCCGCACCGATTTGCTCAGTGCCGTTCGCGTGGATTCACCCGAAGATTGTCCGCTCTACACGGCGCACATCATCACTGGCATCACGATTAGGCCGAGCCCTGCGTGGATGCAGGAACGCCTTTCCGCGGTCGGCCTCCGCCCGATCAACAATGTCGTCGACGTCGGCAATTACGTGATGCTTGAGACTGGCCAGCCGATGCATGCGTTCGACGCCAGGAAACTCGGTGGCGGCCAGATCGTCGTTCGCCGCGCCGTTGCGGGTGAAAAGCTCACGACGCTCGACAACAAGGAGCGCGTCTTGACCCCGCAGATGCTCGTGATCGCCGACGCGACCAAGCCCGTCGTGATCGCTGGCATCATGGGTGGTGAAAATTCCGGCGTCAGTGCCGACACCACCGACCTCGTGCTCGAGTGCGCCATTTTCAACCGCCAGTCGACCCGTGCGACGTCACGCAAACTCGCGCTCTCCTCTGACTCCTCCTATCGCTACGAACGCGGCGTCGATCCGCACGGCGCTCTCGAAGCCGCCTACCGCGCGATCGATCTTATTCTCGAGACGGCCGGCGGCAAAGTCGCCGGGCCCGCCTACCAAGTGGGCGGTGATGTGCCATGGGAACGCGAGGTCCTCGTCACGCACGGTTACATCTGCGAAAAGCTGGGCTTCGAAATCCCCGAGGCCGACATGGAGTCCGCTTTTGAGTCGCTCGAACTCAGCATCACCCACAAGGAGCCGACGGATCTTCGCGGCACCGCGTGGACGGTCAGCATCCCGAGTTGGCGCGACGATCTCGATCGTCCCATCGACCTCGTCGAGGAAGTGCTGCGGGTTTACGGCACGGAGAAGATTCCGGCCGCCGTCGTCTCCTCACCCGGCCTGCTGGCGGACGACGATCCGATCGTCGTCTTCAACCGCCGTGTGACCGATTATCTCGTCGGCCACGATTTCCACGAGTGCGTTAATCTTACGCTCCGTCCCGCGAAGGAACTTACGACGTGGGTGTCGCAGACCGCCGCGCAGGAACTCGCGCTCGCAAATCCCTTCGTCGAGGATCAATCGCACCTGCGGCCCACGCTGATCACCGGGTTGCTCGAATCGCTCAAACTCAACCAGTCGCGGGGCGTCGTCGCATCGCGTTTGTGCGAGACCGGCCGCGTGTTCATCGAACACAACGGCCAGAATCTCGAGTGTGCCGCGGTGGGTTTCATCATCGCCGAACCCATCGGCGAGCGGGCTTGGCTGAAGCGTGAGTCCACCGACTTTTACGCCGTGAAACACCACGTCACCGCGCTCGCGGCCGCCGCCGGTGTCGAACTGGGGCGTCAGCCGGTATTGCCTGCGACCGGTTCGTTCTTCGGCTGGCAGGAGGGGCACTCCGCCGCCTTGGGCAATATCGAGCACGGCTGGACCGCGCGCTTTGGCCTCGTGAATCTCGCGATGGCCAAGTCGCTCGGCGTCGAGGGCAAGGTCTACGCCGGTATTTTCGCGATTCTGCCGGCGAAACTTTCCACGGATGGGGCGCGCCGCCGTTATTCCGATTTCAGCCTGTTCCCCGCCGCGCTGCGCGATCTCGCGCTGGTGGTCGATGTGGCAACACCGGCGGCCGAGGTTCAAAAAGCGCTCGCCAAGTCGGCGCGGGATGCGGCCGGCCACACGTTTGGGGTCGAGAGCGTCAACGCGTTCGATCTTTATCAAGGCAAGGGCCTGCCCGAGGGAAAGAAGAGCCTGGCGTTCTCGCTGGTTTTTCGTTCCGCCGAGCGGACGCTAACGGACGACGAGGTGAACGCGGCGTTCACCAAAATCCAAACCGATCTCACCGCGGACGGCCGCTTCAGCGTGCGCGCTTAAACCGGCGCCGGCCGCCGACGAACGGTGCCCCGAGCCCGATGGCCAGCGGGGCTTAGGTGCTCGGCTCGGGCACCGCGAGCCCGGCCCGTCACGCCTGGCGCCGGATTTGTCCGTTGATTCCAGGCGGTGGCGTCCGCATAAACGCCGGCTCGCTCGCCATGTCTCAGTCCGCCGACCTCAATATTGACCACGTTGCCAAGCTTGCCCGCCTCGCGCTCACGCCCGAAGAGAAGGCCCAGTTTGCCCAGCAGCTCGGTGACGTCCTGCACCACATCGAGCAACTCAAGAAGGTCGATGTCACCGGGGTCGAGCCGATGGCGCACGCGGCGCCGGTCTTTAATGTTTGGGCGGACGACGTCGCGCGGCCGGGCCTGCCGGTCGAACTGGCGTTGAAGAATGCACCGGCGCAGCGCGACCATATGGTTGTCGTTCCGAAAGTGGTGGAGTGAGCGCGCCCATGTCGTCCGAACTTTTTTTCCAGCCGATCGCGACGCTCGCCACCGCGCTCGAAGCGAAAGCGCTCTCGTCCGTCGAGCTCACCCAGGCTGTCATCGCGCGCACCAAAGCCGTCGACGAACGCGTCCGCGCCTTCAACTCCTTCGACGAACGCGATGCGCTGGCCCAAGCCGCCGCATCCGATGCGCGCCGCGCCGCGGGGCAGTCCAATGGCCCGCTCGAGGGCATCCCGATTGGACTGAAAGATGTGATCGCGGTCGCCGGCCAGCCGCTCACGGCGTCGAGCAAGATGCTCGCGAACTTCGTTTCACCCTACGACGCGACGGTCACGACGAAATTGAAAAACGCCGGCGCGGTCGTGTGGGGCCGGCTCAATCTGGATGAGTTTGCGATGGGCTCCTCGACGGAAAATTCCGCCAACGGGCCGACTTCGAACCCGTGGGACCTCACGCGCGTCCCCGGCGGTTCTTCGGGTGGCAGCGCCGCCGCGCTCGCCGCCGGCGAAGCGATCGCCACGCTCGGTTCCGACACCGGTGGCTCGATCCGTCAGCCGGCGGCGTTGTGTGGCGTCGTCGGCATGAAGCCGACTTACGGACTCATCTCGCGTTACGGCCTCATCGCTTTCGCCTCGTCGCTCGATCAGATCGGGCCGTTCACTCGCACCGTCGAGGACGCCGCTCTGGTGCTCGGCGCCATCGCGGGACACGACGAGCGCGACTCGACGTCCTTCAAAACCGAGATTCCCGACTACCGCGCTGAACTGAAAAAGCGCCACGGTCCGTGGAAGATCGGCATCCCAAAGGAATATTTTGGCGAGGGACTCGATCCTGAGATCGGCGCGGCCGTCGAGCAGGCGATTGCGTTCTACAAAAAAATTGGCTGCGAAATCAAAGAGGTGTCGCTGCCGAACACCCGCTACTGCCTTGATACCTACTACGTCATCGCGACGGCCGAGGCGTCGTCGAACCTCGCGCGCTACGACGGCATCCGCTACGGCCATCGCGCAAAGGCCGCGACCGACATCGTCGATCTCTATTTTCAATCGCGGGCCGAGGGCTTTGGCGCGGAGGTGAAGCGCCGCATCATCCTGGGCACTTACGTGCTCTCGAGCGGTTACTACGACGCGTATTATCTGCGCGCGCAAAAAGTCCGCACGCTGATCCGTCAGGATTTTCTCAACGCCTTCCGCGAGGTCGACGCTCTCCTCACGCCGACCTCGCCCGTGCCCGCGTTCAAGATCGGCGAGAAGGCCGATCCGCTCGCGATGTATCTCTTGGATATCTATACGATCGGCGTAAATCTCGCCGGGCTTCCGGGCATCAGCGTGCCGTGCGGTTTCACGAAAAGCGGCCTGCCCATCGGCGCACAAATCATCGGCCAACCCTTCCGCGAAGCCGACCTCCTCGCCATCACGCACGCTTACGAGCAGGGGCACGACTGGGGCGCTCGGGTTCCGAGCCTCTGAATTTTGCCACAGAGGACACGGAGCTCGGACACAGAGTTCACCGAGGACAAACCTATGAATGACGAAATCAATCGACTCACTGAACAGATTATCGGGGCGGCGATTGAGGTGCACCGGGATCTCGGGCCTGGGTTGTTGGAGTCGGCCTATCAAAAGGCACTCGCCCATGAATTTCGCCTCAGGAGCTTGACGTTTGAAGAGCAAAAACTCTGTTCGGTTCGCTACAAGGACCTGCTCATCGAAGACGCCTATAGGCTCGATTTTTTGGTTGGCCAAAAAGTGGTCGTGGAATTGAAGGCGATCGACGCGCTGCTCGACGTGCATGATGCCCAAGTGCTCACCTATCTGCGCTTCTCCACCTGTCGGATTGGACTTCTTTTCAATTTTCGAACCACGTTGCTGACCAAGCATGGTCTGCGGCGTTTGGCTCTGTGAACTCTGTGTCCGAGCTCTGTGCACTCTGTGGCTAAATCCTTTTCTTTCGTTTTATGAACTACGAAGCCGTCATCGGACTTGAAGTCCACGTGCAGGTGAAAACCCGCTCGAAGATTTTCACGCGCGTTGGCGCGGGTTACGGTCACGAACCCAACACGCTCACCGATCCCGTCGTGCTGGCGTTGCCCGGCACGCTGCCGGTGATGAACAAGGCCGCGCTCGACGCCATCATCAAGGCGGGCCTGCTCCTCGGCTGCGACATCGCGCCGGTCTGCAAATGGGATCGGAAAAACTATTTTTATCCTGACTCGCCGAAGAACTACCAGATCTCGCAATACGACCAGCCGATGTGTCTCGGCGGTTCCGTCGAGATCGAGTTGCCCGGCGCGGCGCGCAACGTGATGGGTGCGCACAGAAAGGTTCCGCTCACCCGCATCCACCTCGAGGAGGACGTGGGCAAACTAAATCACGGCGCGAGCGACTCGCTCGTCGACTACAACCGCGCCGGCACGCCGCTGATGGAAATCGTTTCCGATCCCGCGATGCACACCGCCGAGGAAGCCTACGCTTACCTCACCTCGCTCCGCGCGACGATGATCTACGGCGGTATTTCGGACTGCGACATGGAGAAGGGTCAGCTCCGCTGCGACGCGAATATTTCCATTCGCCCGGTGGGCGAGACGAAACTCGGTGTGAAGGTGGAATTAAAGAATCTCAACTCGATCTCCTTCGTGCGCGACGGCATCGAACACGAGATCAAGCGTCAGCTCGCGGTCGTCGAACGCGGCGGCACGCTCGTGCAGGAAACGCGCGACTATGATGGCCAGGCGGGCACGTCGCAGTCGCTCCGCTCGAAGGAAATGGCCCACGACTACCGCTACTTTCCCGATCCCGATTTGATGCCCGTGAAGGTGGACGAGGCGTGGAAACAGCGCCTCCAGGCCGAGTGCCCCGAGTTGCCGTTTGAGAAGCAGCGGCGGTTTCTCGCCGACTACCAGTTGCCCTACACGCTGACGTCCGTGCTCGTTTGGGATCACGCGCTCGCGGATTATTTTGAGGAAGCGGCGAAGTTGAGCGGAAAACCGCAGGCTGTCGGCAACTGGATCACGAACGATCTTCTCCGCGAGCTCGGCTCCGCAAAACGCGCGCTCGTCGATTCGAAAGTCCGCCCGATGCACATCGCTGCACTCGTGAAGCTCGTCGATTCCGGCGCTGTGCTGACCAATGCGGCGAAAGAAATATTCGTTGAAATGTTCGCCACCGGCGATGAACCCGACGTCATCGCCGATCGCAAAGGACTTAAAGTCGCACCCACGGATTCGGGTGAACTGGAGCAGTGGTGTCGCGATTCGATCACCGCCAACGCGAAGGCGCTGGCCGAGTTCAAGGCGGGCAAGGACACCGCGATCAACGCGTTCAAGGGCCCGATCATGAAAGCCGCGAAGGGCAAGGCCAACCCGAAGCTCGTCGACGAAACGCTCCGCAAGCTGCTCGCGGCGATGTGAGGTTGCGCAGGCGCCCCGCCCGCAGGATCGGTCGGGCAGGCGGGGGACGCCTCGGCTACTCGCCTGACATTTCCCTGACAATTCGCTGACAGCATCCTAACAACTGCCGCGCTGTTTCGTGGTTTAATCAGTCCGTCAAACAACGGATTCACCATGAAACAAAACTTCTTCTCATCCTTCGCGGCCGCGCTTCTCTGCGCGGTGTCGCTTGCCCCGCTCGCCGCCTGCGCCAAATCCACCGACGCGACCGTCCGCCTGCGTGTTGAACTCGACCGGCCCGTCCTCCCCGCCGGCTCCACGCAGCACGCCGTCCTGAAAATCGCACTCGATAGCGACCGGTTGCTGCGACACGAGAAACGGCCCCCCGTCAATCTCACGCTGGTGATCGACCGGTCCGGCTCGATGCAGGGCGACAAAATCCAGCACGCCAAGGCCGCGGCGATCGAGGCGGTCCGGCGGCTCGCGCCGGACGATGTGTTCTCGCTCGTCGTCTTCGATCACGAGGTGCAGACGCTCGTCCCGGCGTGTCGCGTGGGCGACCGCCGCGATCTCGAGGCGTGCATCCGCTCGATCAGCGCGCGCGGCAACACCGCGATCTACGGCGGCGTCACGCAGGGCGCGGCGGAGCTGCGGAAGCATCTTGAAGACCGCCGCTACACGCACCGCATGGTGCTGCTTTCCGATGGCCTCGCGAACAACGGTCCCAGCCAGCCGGACGATTTTGCGCGCCTCGGCGCTGCACTCATTCGCGAGGGGATTTCGGTTTCCACGATCGGGGTCGGCGTCGATTACAACGAGGATCTCATGACGCGCCTCGCGCGCAAGAGCGACGGCAACACTTACTTCGTTTCGTCGAGCCGCGAATTGCCGAACATCTTCAACGCTGAGTTGGGCGACGTGTTGAGTGTCGTCGCGCGCCGGGTGGTGGTGACGATCGAGTTTCCGGTCGGCGTGCGCCCGCTCGCCTTTGTCGGCCGCGAAGGTGCCATCCACGGCCAGCGCGCGGAATTTTCGCTGAACCAACTCTACGGCGGGCAGGAGAAATTTGCGCTCGTTGAGGTGGAGGTCGATGCCGCCCGGGCGGGCGAAGAGCGTGAGATCGCGAGTGCCAGCGTCGTTTTCGAGAACGCGTTTGACCAGCGCGAGACCAGCGTGCAGGCGCGCAGTGCGGCGCGGTTCACGGCGGTCGAGGCGGAAGTCGTCGCCTCGGCCGATCGCAAAGTGCAGAGCGACTGGGTGGAAAATGTGATTGCGGCGTCGAAGGACGCGGCGGTCAAACTCGTCGACGCCGGTCGGCGCGACGAGGCGGCACACCAGATGCGCGAGCGTAACAAGGAGCTCGCGAAGATGGCCGAATCGTTCGGCAACGCCCCTGCGGTGAGCATGGTGAAGAAGAGCGAGGCCGAGGCTGACCGTCTCGAACGCCAGGGGCTCGACAACGTGCAGCGCAAAACCTACCGCACCGAAAACGCGCAGACCGCGGCCCAGCAGGGCTCGAGTTACTCGCGCCCGTAAGCGGACCACCACGGGACTTTGACTTCCGCCCGCCAATGTCGTCAGCCTCTTCCCGTGACCGGCTCGTCGCGTCGCATTTTTCTCTACTGGCTCCTGCTGCTCGTGCCCACGCTGGCAGTGGGCGCGGGCGCCCTCGTGCTCTTGCGGCGCGAGCAGGCGCGACTCGACGAGCAGGTGCGCGTGGCGGCGGCCACGAAGCGTTCGGCAATTGAGGCGCGCGCGCGGCTGATTGCGGAAAGTGTCGAGTTGCTCATTGGCGATGTCGAAAGCGGACTCATGACCACGCTCAACGAAATCCCGGTGGCGAATCCCGACGCGTCGTTGGACGACTGGGAACGCAGCAATCCGCTCGTGCGGGCGACGTTTCGACTCTCGCGTGACGATCGCGTGGCTCGGCCGACCAGCGGCGAGGCGCGCGCGTGGGTCGCGGCGTGGATCGCCTCCGGCACACCGTGGCGGGGAGTCGTCCGTGACGAAAAAGAATCCGAGGCCGACCGCCTGCAACGAAAGGACATTTCATCCAATGTCGCGCAGTCGCAGAGCCTGCGCAGCGCAGTGCAAGCGGAAGCCCGCCAGAAAACCGCCCCCGCCTCTGCGCCCGCCGTCGAGCTTGCGAAAAAAAGCGAAGCCCAGGCGGCCCCCGACCGTGTTGGCTGGACTCCGTGGCGCGACGCGAGCCGGCTGCACCTGATCGGTTGGCGGCAGCCGGCGGTCGGTGGCGTGATCGCTGTCGAGGTAAACCTCGCGACGATTTCGGCACGACTAGGCGAACTCCTGCCGCGCGACGGTGATCTGGCTGACGCGTTTGCCGTCCGCGAGATCGGCGGCGTCATTTTGAAAAGCAAAGATTACGCTGCGGAAGGAAGCAGCTTTGCGAGCCGCCCTGCCTCCGAGCAACCGGTCGTGATAATTCCGATCGCCGCGAACTTGTTGCCCGGCTGGGAGGTGGTCGGGTTTGCGCGGGCGAATGACGCAGCACGTGGCGCGGGCGGGGGATTTTTTCTCGTGGGCGCGTTGCTCGTCGCGACGTCGGTGGCGGCGATTTTGGCGGGCGGCTCGCTGCTGCTGTGGCAGGCGCGGCGCAGCGAGGCGGAGGCCGCGCAAAAAACTTCATTCGTCGCGAATGTCTCGCATGAGTTCAAGACGCCGCTGACCTCCATTCGCCTTTACGCGGAGTTGCTTGAGCAAGGCCGCGTGCGCGATGCGGCGCAGGGGGTCGACTACCTGCGCACCATTGGGCGCGAGACGCAGCGCCTCGCGCGGCTGGTCAACAACGCGCTCGATTTCAGCCGACTCGAACAGGGCAAGAAGAAGTTTGCGCTCGAGTCGCTCGATCTCACGGCGGAACTGACGCGCTTGCTCGATACACATGCACCGCGTATCGCCGAGGCGGGCCTGGTGTTGCGGCGCGAGTTGCCGGCGGCGCCGCTCGCGATGACAACGGATCGCGACACGGTCGAACAGATCGTGCTCAACCTCATCGACAACGCGTGCAAATATGCCGACGGCGGCGGCGAAGTTCTTGTGACACTCGCGCCGCGCGCAGGAGGCGGCGCGGAGGTGTGCGTGGCCGACCGTGGACCGGGTGTGCCGATGGAGCATCGCGAACAAATTTTCGAGAAATTCCATCGCGTGGACGACGCGTTGACGGCCGAGAAAAGCGGCGTGGGGCTCGGTCTGAGTATCGCACGCCAGCTCGCCCGTGGGCTGGGCGGCGAGTTGCGCTACGCGCCGCTCGAGGGTGGGGGAGCGAAGTTTATTTTGGAACTGCCATGAAAAGAAATGCCGTGAAACACAGAGGTCACAGCGGAGACACAAAGGTCAGAGAGAAAAACTCAGTGTGCTCGGTTTGGACCTCGGTGTGCTCGGTGACAAAGTCAGAGAGATTTTCATGAAAGCTAAAATTCTCATCGCCGAGGATGACGCCAACATCCGGGCCGGCCTGATCGCCACGCTCGAAAGCGAAGGTTACGCCGTCACGGCGGCGGGCGACGGCGCCCAGGTCCTGAAGCTTTTTCCGCAGGAGAAATTCGATCTGGTGATCCTCGATGTGATGATGCCGCGGGCCAGCGGTTATGATGTGTGCCGCGACCTGCGGGCGCGCGGAGCCCGCGTGCCGGTGCTGATGCTCACGGCGAAAGGCGAGGAGGTCGACAAGGTCGTCGGCCTCAAGCTCGGCGCGGACGACTACGTGACGAAGCCGTTCGGCGTGCACGAACTGCTGGCCCGCGTGGAGGCGCTGTTGCGGCGCTCACGGGTGGCGGGCGAAACTCCGGCGACCGAACTGCCACCCCTCTTCCGGCTCGGCGCGGCCGAGATTGATCGGCGAAAGTTCACGGCGAAGATCGCCGGGCGGATCAGCGAACTGACCGCACGCGAACTGCGGCTCGCCGCAGTGTTCGCCGCGCATCCCGGCGAGGTGCTGACCCGCGATGCGTTGCTCAATGCCGTGTGGGGCGTCGATTATTTCGGCACCACCCGCACGCTCGACCAGCACGTGGCGCAATTGCGAAAAAAAGTGGAGGCAGCGCCCGAGTCCCCCGTGGTGATCGTGACGGTTCACGGCGTCGGCTATCGCTGCGACGGCTGAGGTCGAGATTCGAATGCCACCTACCTCTCAGCGATCCGTGGTGCACGCCGACCCTTGAGGCCCGCGATCCGGTGCGAAGCGATCGGCGCGAGGGGGCAACGCGAGATGCCGAGCCGGCCTGAGGCCGTTTGCAGCGATTGACGACCGCGCCCGGCGCGGGCTGGGCGGGCGCGACGGTTTTTACCTGCGCCCACGAAGCATTAGGCAGGGCGGCCCACCAGGGCGATCGAGCCAACGACGCGAAACACGGGGCGGTAAAGGTGAGAGGATTTCACGTCACACCTCTTGCGCAATGATGGCTCGGTCGCAAAACCGAAGCGGTGCGCGCCGTTGCACGTCACCCGCGCCGGGGGCGTCATTTCCGAAGCCGAAAACCGAAATACACCAACCCGGCGCCGAGAAGGATCATGGTCGCATACGTGAGCACGAAATCCCCGGGTGTGATGCCCACCGCCTGTTCGTCGGACGCCTCGACCAAGACGTAGGCGCTGACGATCCCCATGATCGAAGAGACGATCGACATCGCACCGCAGCCGATGAAGCCGTAGCTGAGGTAGTTCTTCAGCCGCGGATCGAGCTTCACACCGTGCAGAGTTTGACGGCGGCGCGCAGCGAGGTGAGCGGATCGCGGGCGGGCACGAACTCCTGCGCCATGAATCCGCGGAAGCCGGTGGCCTTGATCGCGCGGGAGATCGCGGGGTAGTTCAGCTCCTGCGTCTCGTCGATCTCGTGGCGGCCGGGATTGCCGCCGGTGTGATAGTGCGCGATGTATTTGTTGCTCTCCTGGATCGTGCGGATGACGTCACCCTCCATGATCTGCATGTGGTAGATGTCGTAGAGCAGTTTGAAACGCTCGGAGCCGACCCGCTTGCACAGCTCGACGCCCCAGGTGGTGTGATCGCACATGTAATCCTTGTGGTTCACCTTCGAGTTGAGGAGCTCCATCACGATCGTGACTTTGCTTTTCTCGGCGAGGGCCATGAGGCGCTTCAGGCCGGTGGCGCAATTTTCGAGGCCCTGCTGGTCGTCCATCTTGTCGCGGTTGCCCGAGAAACAGATCAGGTTTTCGAAACCGGCGGCGGCCGTCTCGCCGATGCGCTTCGTGTAGAGGTCGATCAGCGTGTCGTGATATTCGAGTCGGTTGAACGCCTTCGGAATGGCTCCGACCGTCACGCCTTCCGGCGTCTTGCCGGTCGGATTGCTGACCATCGCACAGGCCAGATTATATTTCTTGAGAGTGGGGAAGTCTTCGGGGTTGAGCAGCTCGATCGATTCCAGGCCGATGTCCTTCGCCTCGCGGGCGAGATCCTCAACGGAGATTTTGGGGTAGCACCATTTGCAGACGGAGTGGTGAAAGGAGCCGGAAGGGGAGGCGGGCATGGCGGCGGGGGTGGACGGTCTTTCTTCGGCGGCACGGGTGCGGCTGAGCGCGGCCACAGCGGCGGCGCCAGCGAGGGAACGGAGGGCGGTGCGACGGGTGATGGGAGAGGGCATGGGGGTGCGTGACGTTCGGACGGCGGGCGGCTTTTGGCAAGCGCGGGGAAGAGCGTTGCGTTCGCCTCGCGCGTGTTTTTGTTTCCGCGTCCGACTGACACCGTGAAAAAGCGATTGCTGGTTATCTCCGCCGGATTCGCGGCCGCCGCGCTGGGTTTTGCCGCGCTGCTGTATGTTTTTGCCGTGGTGTTTCGGCCCGACGTCGTCACGCCCCCGGCGCCGCCCCCCGCCGCCGAACTCGCGGCCATTCAGGCCGCGCGGAAAAATGCGCAGCGTCTCGATCTGGCGCATCCGCCCGTCGTCACCAAAACGGTCGACTATAGCGAGGGCTCGCGCGGCCGCTGGTGGCCGCGGAAGGAGGCGCCGGTGCTGGCCCAGCTCGTGCGGGAGGGAAAATTGCCGGCGGTCGCCCAGCGGGTCGGACCCGAGCCGGTCGTGATGGAGGGCGAGGATGGCATCGGCCGTTACGGCGGGACGTGGCAGCGACTCGTGAATTCGATTCAGGATTTCAGCACGATTTACTGGCGGCTCTCGGCGTCGAATCTCGTGCGCTGGTCGCCGCAGGGTTATCCGCTCGTCCCGCACCTCGCCAAGGCCTGGGAGATTTCGCCGGACTATCGGGTTTACACGTTTACGCTGCGGCGTGGCGTGCGGTGGTCGGACGGCGTGCCGTTCACGAGCGAGGACATCGTCTACTGGTATCAAAACGAGATTCTCTACTTCAACGTCCAGCCGCGCTACCTGCTGCGCGCGGGCGCGGCGCTCGGTCGCGTCGAGAAAATCGACGACCTGCGCGTGCGCTTCGTTTTCGATCAGCCGAATCCGCTGTTCCTTGAGCGGCTCGCGTCGACGGGCATGAACTACGAGGACTACACCGACCACATCGTGCCGGCGCATTATTTGCGGCAGTATCACCCGGTGTTGGGCGATCAGGCGCTCATCCGTCGCACGATGGAATCGCTCCAGCTGTCGAACCCGATCGCGGTTTACAAGAAGATGAAGCATTACCTCAACCCGGAGCATCCGCGACTTTGGCCTTGGGTTTTGCACACCTACGAACCGACGACGCCGCTGACCTTCGTGCGCAATGCCTACTACTATGCGGTCGATTCGCGCGGCAACCAACTGCCCTACCTCGATCGCCTCGTGCTCGACGTGAAGACGAACAACCTCATCGCGGTCGCGTCCGCGAGCGGCGAGCCGTCGATGCAGGATCGTCACCTTCGCTACGAGGACCAATCGCTCCTCGTCGGCGGTGCCGCGCGCAACGGCTACGAGGTCTATCATTGGAAACCGAGCACGCAGTCGTTGTTCACGGTCTTTCCGAATCTCAACCGCCGCGTCGATCCCGCGCGACCCGAGACGCGGTGGAAACACGAATTGCTGAACGAAGCGCGTTTCCGGCAGGCGCTCTCGCTCGCGATCAACCGGCGCGACATCATCAACGCCGAGTTCAACGGCCAGACCGAGCCCGCGCAGATCGCGCCGCCGCCCGACTCGCCCTACCACAACGCGCGCCTCCTGCACGCGTTCACCGACTTCGACCCGGTGCGGGCGAACGCGCTGTTCGACGAACTCCGACTCACCGGCCGCGATGGCGAAGGCTACCGCACGTTTCCCGACGGCACGCGGATGACGTTCCTGCTTAATTTCACCGACTACACCTCGGAAGGCTCGGCGCAGTTTGTGATGGGCGACTGGGCAAAGGTCGGCGTGCGGGTGCTGCCGCGCGCGCGCGCGCGCAAACTTTTCGAGCAGGAGAAACTCACCTACGAGCACGACTTCACCGTGTGGACGGGGGAGAGCGAATTTTACCCGCTGGTCGAACCGCGCAATTTCGTGCCGACCTACATCGAGTCATTTTTCGCCCCGGGCTATGGCACGTGGTATCAATACGGTGGCCTCCACCACGATCCCGCCGCCTCCCGGCCCAATGCAATCGAGCCACCGGTGGGTCATCCGCTGCGCCACGCGATGGAGATTCTCGACCAAATCAATGCGGAGCCGTCCGGGGAGACGCGCATCGCGCTCTTCAACCAGATCGCGGAGATTGCCGCCGATCAGGTCTGGTCGATCAGCATTTCGACCCCGCCACCCCAGTTGGTCGTGGTGAAGGAAGGTTTCCGGAATGTCCCGCGCACCGCGCTTTTCGGCGCCAACCTGATGTCGCCCTCGAACACCGGCATCGAGACGTATTTCTGGTCGCACCCGACGGAAGATGCGGCGGTGTTTGCGCAGACCAAGCGCGCGATCGTGACCATCACGCCGCCGCCGGGGGCGGTGGCGGCGACGTCCGAGACCGACACGTTTGCGACGCCCGTGGTCGCGCCGAGCGCTTTTTCGCGCGGTCTGCTGATGTTCGCGATCGCGGCGGCGCTGGTGATGCTCGCGCGGCGCCATCCGTTTATCGGTCGCCGGCTTTTGCTGATGATTCCGACGCTCCTCGTCGTATCGGTGATTGTCTTCACGCTCGTGCAGATGCCCCCGGGAGACTACGTCGAGGCCCGCGTCGCGCGGCTCGAGCTGCAGGGGACGGCCGACAACACCGAACTCGCGGCCGATCTGCGCAAGGAATTCCACCTCGATGAGCCGATGGTGAAACGTTACGCCCGCTGGATGGGCCTGCTCTGGTTCACGTCGATGCGCGCGGGAGACACCGGTTTGCTGCAGGGCAATCTTGGGCTGTCGATGGAGCATGAGAAGTCGGTGAACGAGGTCGTCGGCGACCGCTTCATGCTCACGGTGCTCGTCTCGCTCGCGGCGGTGCTGTTTGCCTGGGCGCTCGCGGTGCCGGTGGGACTTTACTCGGCGGTCCGGCAATATTCAGCGGGCGATTATGGCTTCACGGTGTTCGCGTTCCTCGGGGTCTCGGTGCCGCCATTTCTGCTCGCGCTCGTCCTGATGTATCTGGCGAAACGCTGGTTCGGGCTGAGCATTGGCGGTCTGTTCTCGCCGGAATTTGCCGCGACCCACGGCTGGACCTGGGCGAAGGTCGGCGACTTGTTGCGGCATCTCTGGCTGCCCGTCTTTGTTTTGGGGATCGGGTCGGCGACGGGAATGATGCGCGTCCTGCGGGCGAACCTCCTTGATGAACTGAAAAAGCCGTATGTCACCACCGCGCGGGCCAAAGGCCTGCGTCCGCTTCGACTCCTCCTCAAATATCCCCTGCGCCTCGCGCTGAATCCGTTCATCTCGGGCCTCGGGGGACTTTTTCCGCAGCTCGTGTCGGGCGGAGCAATTGTCGCGATGGTGCTGAGCCTGCCGATGATCGGGCCGGTGCTGATCGACTCGTTGCTGGCGGAGGACGTTTATCTGGCGGGCTCGATGCTCATGCTCCTGACGTTGCTCGGCCTCGTCGGCACGCTCGTCAGCGATCTGCTGCTGTTGTGGCTCGATCCGCGCATTCGGATTGGCGAACGCACGCGTTAGCCCAAAGAAAAAGCGCGGGCGAAGGGCCCGCGCTCGTGTAACCTGAAACCTTGCCGGCTGCTTAGCAGGTGCTGGGCTGCGTCTGCGCCGCGGCCTGGGCGGTCTGGCCGATGCGGCCGCCCGCCGGGGCGACGCCGAAGAATTCCACGATGTGACCGAGATCCTCGTAGCCGAGGGCGCGGAGCTTTTCCTCGATCTGGTGCAGCGTCCGGTTCAATTCGGCTGATGTTTCCGCGTCGAGTTCCTCCACGCGATTCGTGGTCTTGCAGACGACGTGGTAGCGCGTGGGCTGGCCGAGGTTGATCTCGTAGAGGGCGGTGCCGTTGTGAAAAAACGCGCGCCGCACGAGATCGATTTCCTCGAACGCGGCCATGCAACGGTAGACGGTCACGAGATCGCAGGTGCTGGCGCCCAGCTTGTCGTGGAGGTTCTCGATGCTGACCGGCTGGGTCTGCCGGGCGAGTTCGGCTAGAATCGCGAGGCGCGGCTGGGTGATGCGCAGTCCCGCGGACTTCAATTTCGCTGTCGCGAACTCGACAGGAGTCGGCGACTTGCCACCGGGTTTCCCGCCGGCGAGCGGGTGATTCGTCTGGGTCGAAGCAATCATTTGCGTGTGGAATGTGACAATTCAGGGAAGTTTTACCAGTTAATACTCATAGGGGGATGACCTTGCTTAGGACGCACGGCTTCGCCGAATGTTGCGCCCTGCCGTTGGTTATGCCAACGTCGCCGCCCTGAGAATCATGCAAGACCCGGATTTCGCCGAGATCGTAACCCTTATTTGCAAGGAAGACACCCGTTTTGACCGCAAGGCCTATGACTTTGTCCGGGTGGGGCTCGACCATACCGTGAAGGAATTGCGCAAAAAGGACGCCACGCGGGCGGAGAAATCCCGGCACGTGACCGGCCCGGAGTTGCTCGACGGCCTGCGCATCTATGCCCTTGATCAATTCGGGCCGTTGACGAAGACCGTGCTCGAGGCGTGGGGCATCCACCGCTGCCGCGACTTTGGTGAAATCGTCTTCAACCTGATCGAATACAACGTCTTTTCCAAAACCGACAGCGATCGCCGGGAGGACTTTTCCGACGTCTACGATTTCACCGAAGCGTTCGTGAAACCCTTCCAGCCGGTCCGCCCGCCACGGGGCGGAGGCACGTCCACCACCGAGGCGCTCGGCACGGTGTGAGCGATGCCCCACGCGGCGATCGCTGACCGCCGACCCGTTTGATTCGTCCCAAAAAAATCATGGCCCAACTGTCTTCCGCCGCCGACCTTCGTTTGCTTGATCCGTTTTGGAATGAGCCCGTCGAACGCGCCGTCCTGCCCAATGGCCTCACCTTGATCCTGAAGCCCGACCACTCGGCGGCGCTCGCATCGGTGCAAGTCTGGGTCAAGACCGGCAGCATTCACGAGGGGGCGAACCTGGGCGCGGGCCTCTCGCACTTTGTCGAGCATATGCTGTTCAAAGGCACCGCGCGCCGCGCCGGGCGCGAAATCTCGGCGACGGTCCAGGCCCACGGCGGCTACATTAACGCCTACACGACGTTCGATCGCACGGTCTACTACATCGATTTGCCGAGCGAACACACCGCCGTCGCGATCGATCTGTTGGCGGACGCAGTGCTCAACTCCACGCTCCCGGCGGCGGAGGTGACGAAGGAGCGCGAGGTGATCCTGCGCGAAATCGCGATGACCCGCGATGATCCGGACAACCGGCTGTGGGACTCGCTTTTTTCCACCGCGTTTCGCGAGCATCCTTTCCGCCAGCCCATCATCGGGCATCGCGATGTGTTTTCCGCGGTTACCCGCGACGATCTCTACAACTACTATCGCGCGCGCTACGTGCCCAACAACCTCGTGGTCGTGATCGTGGGCGACATCGACGGGGAAAAAATCCGCGCCGCCGTCGCCGAGCATTTCGGCGCTGCGCCGCGCTCGCGGCTCGCACCTGTGCTCGTGCCCGCTGAGCCGCTCCAACTCGCGCCGCGGGTGGCCCATCGGTTCGAGGCCGTCGAACTCACCCGGGCCTCGCTCGCTTGGCCGATCCCCGGACTCACCGACGTCGATGCACCGGTGCTCGATTTACTCTCGGCCATTCTCGGCCACGGCGACAGTTCAGTTTTGTGGCAGGAAATCCGGGAACAGGCCGGCCTCGTTCACACGATCGATGCCTCGGCGTGGAATCCGGGCTCCAGTGGCCTGTTCTGCATTTCGTTCACGTGCGATGCCGAGAAACGCGCGGCGGCGACCGCGGCCATCGCGCGCTCGCTCGCCCGCCGCGCCACGCATGGCTTCACAGTCCCGCAGTTGAAAAAGGCGCTGCGCCAGCTCGTGGTCGGCGAAATCAACACGCGCAAAACCATGAGCGGCCAGGCCTCGCGCCTCGGCGCCGCCGAAGTCGTCGTCGGGGATCTCGATTACAGCCGCAGTTATTTCGAGCGCCTGCGCGGCATTGCGCCCGGTGAATTGAAGCGCGCGCTGAAACACTACCTCGTGCCCGAGCGGCTCACCGCCATCTCGAGCAATCCGCTCGCGGCGGCCGCGACAGTGGCGCCGGTCATCGCGGTGACGCGTGATTCGCAGGATTTCACCGAAACGCGCCTCGCCAACGGCGCGCGCCTGCTCCTGCAGCGCGATACGCGGCTGCCCAATCTGCACCTGCGCCTCATCCTGCAGGCCGGCCCGATTTTCGAGGCGCCCGATCAGCGCGGCGCCACGGCGCTGCTGGCGACGATGCTGACCAAGGACACCCGCACGCGCAGCGCCGCGTCCGTCGCCAACTTCATCGAGGAAGTCGGCGGATCGTTTTATCCGTTTTCCGGCAACAACAGCCTCGGCCTCGCCGCCGAGGTGCTGCCGCCCGACGCCGGCCGCGCGCTTACCGTTATCGCCAACGCCGTCCTCCAGCCCGCGTTCAAGGCCGCGACGTTTGCGACCGAGCGCGACGCACAACTCGCCGATCTGCAGCAGGACGCGGATGACGTCGTCACGCTGGCGAAAAAACTTCTCCGGCAAAAATTCTTCGGCACGCATCCGCTCGCGCTCGACGATCACGGCGACGCCGCGGGCGTCAAAGCGCTGACCCCGGCCGCGCTCGCCGCGTTGCACCGCCGGCTGTGCGTCGGCGCCAACGTCGCGCTCGCCGTCGCCGGCGATTTCGATCCCAGGAAACTCACGCCGAAGCTGAAGGAATTCCTCAGCGAGTTGCCGCGTGGCGTGGCGCCGGTTTCGTCCGCGCGCTTTTTGGGTGCGACGGCGGTGGGCGACTTTGTCGAGATTCAGCCGCGGGAGCAGGCGGTCGTGTCGCAGGCCTTCCCCGGCCCGCGGGCGCACGGGCCGGATTTCTACACCAGCGAGGTTGCCGACGAGCTGTTCAGCGGCATGGCGTCGCGGCTTTTTGAACGCGTGCGCGAGGAAAAAGGCCTCGCGTATTTTGTGCGCGCGGGACGCGTCGTCGGACTCGACGCCGGCATGTTTTACTTTTCGGCCGGCACCCAGCCGGGCCGCGAGGCGGAGGTGCTCGCCGAGATCGATGCCGAGATTGCGCGGGTGCAGGCGGGCGGCGTCGAAGCCGCCGAACTCACCCGCTGCCAGACGCGGCTCAAAGCGGGCCGCCGCCAGGCGATGCAGACCAATTCTTCGCGCGCGATGCAGGCCGGCCTCAACGCCCTGCAAGGTCAGCCGATTAACGACTGGCGCAACTACGACGTCCGTGTCGACGCCGTGACCATCGCAGATCTTGCGGCGTTTGCGTCGCGCTATCTCACCCGCGCGCAACGCACCCAGCTTGTCGTGCGCCCGTGATGCCGGCGCAGCCACGGCGACGTTCGCAGCGGCGAGGCCCGCCGCCCCGCGAAGATCCCGCGGAGACGGATTGCCACGCGCCTTGGGCTGGGCGATGACAGCACCATGACGCCCCTCGCCGATCTTTTTCCGGACGGCGATTATCGTTTTCACCTGACCCTGCACCGTGGTGAGCCGGGCGATTTTTTTCGACCGCAGGAGACAAGTGGCCGGTTGCTGAGGGAGCGCGCACATTGGCTGGCGACCGACCCGGCGCGTTATGCGGCACTCCAGCCCGAAGGCGAACCGCTGCTCGCGGAGTTTGCGGGGTTGTGCGCGGAGTGGGGCGCGTGGGGGGCGCGAGGCGCTCACGATGTGGGCTTGGCGGGCGAAGGCACTCGTCCGCCCTCGGCATTGCTTTTAGGCATGGGGGCCGCGCTTGAGCCGGATTTTCTGCTGCTGTCGCGGGATGCAGACGGCTCTTTTCGCCTGCGGGGCGGCGCGCTGTGTTTCCCGACCGCGTGGGCGCTGGAGGAAAAAATGGGGCACACGTTGGATTTTATCCACGGCCCGGTGCCCGGCCTCAACGCGGCGCTCGCCTCGCCGATTAGTCAGTTTCTCGCGCGGCTGAAACCGGGGATAGCGTTTCACCGCGACAACTGGGGCATCGCCGCCACCGACGAACTCAACCTTCATCCCTCGCGCGGTCTGCCGCCACCCGCGTTGCCGGTCGCGCTCGATCGGTTGTGGCTGCGGGTCGAACATCAGGCGCTCGTTGCATTGCCGCGATCGGGCGGAGTGGTGTTTGGCATTCGGATCGCGCTCCACCGGCTCGATGCCGTCGCGCGCGATCACGCGGTCGCGACCGGGCTGCGGCGGGCGCTCGAGTCCATGCCGGCAGCGCTCGCCGCCTACAAGCGCATCGACCAGATTCGCGGGGAGCTGCTTACTCAGATTTCGGTATGATATCTGACTGGATTTCCCGCCGAAGCTTCCCCACAACATCGCTTCCCCCTATGAATAAACCCGCCTCCAAAATCATCCTGTTCACCAGCCTGCTGGCCCTCGCCGGCTTGTTTGTCACTCCCGTTATCCGCGCCCAAGGCGATGACGCCGCCAAGACGAAGGCCGAGAAAAAGGCCAAGCGCGACGCCGCGAACCTCAAGAAGTATGACAAGAACGGCAACGGCAAGCTCGACGCCGACGAAGAGGCCGCGATGAAGGCCGACGTAGAAAAGGCCAAGGCCGAGAAGAAGGATAAAAAAGAAAAGAAGGAGAAGTAAGCCGATCCTCGATCCCCTTTACCAAGCCCCGGCCGCAAGCCGGGGCTTTTGTTTTTTCCTCTTCCGGCACGCGCTGGCGCGGTTTTAAACGGAGGGGCGCGGACGGTTCACCGGTGCGATGTCGGTGAACGCCACGGATCCGGCGCCGGGAGACGGTGATCCTGGCGCGGACCTGAGGTGCTGGACTTCGCGGCGATATTTTTGCGGCGAGGTGCCGGTCGCTTGGCGAACGAAGCAGCGGTCCATTCGCCCCGCTTTTCAATCTCGGCGTGCGGGGCACACTCTCACCGGCCCGGCACCTTAGCCCCGCTTCTCCACAAACCCGCCGCTCCACTTGAGCTTCGTCCGCAACACCGCGAAGTGCGAGTAGTCGAGGCTTTGGGCGAGCGGCAGGCGGAGCTTCGCGAGCGAAATGGTGACGGGCGCCCGCGTGCTGACCTTGAGGTTGCGCTGGCCGTCCATCGCCACGAGCAGCCGCGAATCGGGCGAACGGTTGATGACCTTCAGCTTTACGCCCTCGCGCAGCACGATCGAGCGGTTGCTCAGCGTGTGCGGGCAGATCGGGGTGAGCGCGATCACCCGGGAGTCGGGGTGCAGGATCGGGCCGCCGGCGGAAAGGTTGTAGGCGGTCGAGCCCGTCGCGGTGGAAATAATGAGACCGTCGCAGAAATAGTCCGTGACGAGTTCCCCGTCGGCGAACACTCCGAGCCGCACGAGCCGCGAGTTGACCTCGTCCTTGAGCAGCACGTCGTTGAGCGCCAAGTCGTGCACCCCGGGGCCGGTCGAGCAGTCCAGCATCGCGCGGTGCTCGACGCGGAACGCGCCCCGGAGCAGCGCCGGAAATTGCGCGCGCGCTTCGTCGGCGGAAAAGGTCGTGAGGAAACCGAGGCTCCCGCGGTTGACGCCGATGATCGGGACGCGGGCGCGCGCGGACTCGCGCGCGACACCCAGCAGCGTGCCGTCGCCGCCGATCACGCAGCACGCATCGCAGCCCTTGAGCCAGCCGCGGGGCAGGGCGGAGCGGGAGGTCTGCTTCACCTTCACGCCACCGAGCCGCGCAATCGCCGCGAGCTCGCGCGCGAGCGCCGACGCGCCGTCCTTGTCGTTGTTCACCACGAACGCGAGTCGGCGAATGGGCTTCATCATGTGGAGGGCGCAGCGTGGCCGTTTTCCTTGCGTAGTCCGAGCAGAAACTCGCGGTTGCCATCCGCCCCCGTGATCGGCGAATCGATCGTGCCGATCAGCTGCGCCCCGGTGAGCTGTGCGAGGGCGAAATCGCGCACCCGGGCGAGCGCGGCGTCCTGCACCGCCGGATCACGGATCACGCCGCGCCCCTTGTCGGCTTCCGCCTTGCCCGCTTCGAATTGCGGTTTCACGAGCGCGACGAGCACCCCGCCGGCGCGCAGCACCGGCCACACCGCCGGCAGCACCGAGGTGAGCGAGATGAACGACAGATCCATCACGATCGCGTCGAACGCGCCCCGTGGCAGATCGGCGGCGGTGAGATGGCGGGCGTTGAGCTGTTCGATGTTCGTCACGCGCGGATCGCCGCGGAGTTTGGCGTGCAACTGCGCGCGGCCCACGTCGACGCACACGACATCCGCCGCGCCTGCCTGGAGCACGCAGTCGGTGAAGCCGCCGGTCGAAGCGCCGACGTCGAGCACATGCGCGCCGCGGAGATCGAGGGAGAATTTTTCCAGCGCCGCCGTGAGTTTGTCGCCGCCCCGGCTGACGAAGCGCGGCGGGCGCTCCACCGTGAGTTCAAGGTCTTGGGGAAATTCTTTGCCGGGTTTGTCCAGCCGCGCGGTGCCGTGGAGCACGCGGCCGCTCATGATGAGCGCCTTCGCCTGCGCGCGCGTCGGGGCGAGGCCGCGCGCGACCAGCAGTTCGTCGAGCCGGAGTTTTGGCGCGGTGCTCATCCTAAAGCCGGCTGGGCTTTAGCCCGCCCTCGTCCGTGGCGCGCTGTTCGGCGGCGGGGTGAAGCCCGCCCGCCCACCAGCTTCTGCCGGCTCGGCGACCAACAGGTCGTGCGACCGCCAATGGTTGCGTGCGCCAGCGGTTTTCCCGTCTTCGGATCGCGGCCGCCTTTCCGCCAGCGGTGGCGAAACAGCCACGAGCGCGGGATGTTCACGTTGAGATCGCGCGGCAGGTGATCGCCGCGACCGGCAATGGCATCGAGGGCGAGGCGGCACACGTTTCGGCATTCGCGCCAGAGGGTTTTCGCCTCGGCCGGCGAAAGTGTTCCGGCGAGGCGCGCGGGATGAATTGCGGCGCGCCAGAGGATTTCGTCGGCCATCCAGTTGCCGATGCCGGGAAACCGCTCCTGCATCAGGAGCACGGCCTTGATGGGCGCGCGCGCCCGCCGGCGGAGAAATGCCGCGACGGCTTCGAGGGTGAAATCTTGCGAGAGGATGGCGGGCGCAATCTTCGTCCACCACGGCGGCGGCTTCGCCCCGCGGTAAAACTGCACGCGCCCAAACATCCGCGGGTCGCTAAAAACTAGCGCGTGTTTCGAGGTCACGAGCACGAGGTGATCATGCTTCCGCGGGGTATGCGTGACGGGTTCGACCTGCAACTCGCCGCTCATGCCGAGATGGACGCCGAGCCAGGCGCCGCCACTGAAGTGGAAGAGCATTTGCTTCGCGCGCGTTTCCGAGTCGAGGAAGCGCGCGCCCCGCAGCGCCCGCCGGAGGGCCGTCACGCTCGTGCCGCGAAAAATTTTCGCCGGTGCGTGCACGAGCACCGCGGTGACTTTCTGGCCGCGGGCGGCGAGGTGCCAGCGCTTGCGGAAA
>JBBRLB010000023.1:0-57165 GCA_038231575.1 Opitutales bacterium
CGCTGTGTCCGCCCGCGTGCCGGTGAGCCCGCGCACGTCATTCGGATCAAACGCCACCGCGCAACGCTTCGCGCCGTCGATCAGCCCGTCGAAGATCCGTTCCCGCGCGCCGCGATAACCGAGCCAGCCGGCGCCGAGGCCTACGAGGAAAATGACCACCCACAGGGCAGCGATCAGGGGTTTGCTCAAGCGGGGCAGCAGCATGGCGGGCGGTCGCGGCACTCAACCCCGCGCTGCGCGGCGGCGCAACTCCGAAGGCGATGTTACTACTTTCGCGGCGCGCGTTGATCGTGTCCCCCTTGGTGCAGGACGGCGGCCACCCCCTGGCCGGTTTCGTTGCGCTCAAACGAGGCCGAAAAATGCGAGGCGGGAGCGGCGCCGGAGCGCAAACCTTGCCGGGGGCCCCGCAGCGCGCACCCTCAAATTCGGGCACAAAAAAACGCCGCGAGCGAACTCGCGGCGTTTTTAAAGGGACGGCTTTCCGATTAGGAAACGTGACCCGAGACCAGCTTGGTCATCTCGAACATCGAGACCTTGGCTTTGCCACCGAAGACAACCTTCAGGGCGGCATCCGCATTGATCTGCGTGCGGATCTTCGCGTCCTGCAGCTTGTTTTTCTTGATGTAGGCCCAGAGCTTTTTCGTGAGCTCCGTGCGCGGGAGGGGAGTCGAGCCGACGACAGCCGCGAGCGCGGCATCGGGCGTGACGGGTTTCATGAACGCAGCATTCGGTTTTCTTTTAGCCATAGTGATTGTGGGTTTAGAGCGCCTTCAATCGAAGGCAAGGCACTTTTAGCGGGAAAAAAGGCCGTTTGCCTAGGAGAATCTTCAACTTTCGAAAAAAAGCGGCGGGCGTTTTCCCTCGTAAAACAGCCGCGCGCACGCTCAACGCCGCCCCGGATCGCGGGTCGGCGGCACGCCGCGAGCAACGCCGGCGTTCTCGCCGGCGGGAATTTTCCGGTGTCGGCGGGACGCCGGCGTTACGCTCCCGCGCGCTCGTCGACTTGCACGAATTGCCGGTAAAGCGCCGCGTAGTGGCCGCCGTGCGCGAGTAATTCCGCATGCGTGCCGCGCTCGACGATCCGGCCTTGTTCGAGCACCAGCACGAGGTCCGCGTGGCGGATGGTCGAGAGGCGGTGCGCAACCACGAAGCTCGTGCGGCCGCGCAGCAGCGTCACGAGCGCGCGCTGCAACCGCGCCTCCGTGAGCGCGTCGATCGCACTCGTCGCTTCGTCGAGCACGACGAGCCGCGGATCCGCCAGCAGCGCGCGGGTGAAGCACACGATCTGGCGCTGGCCAACGGAGAGACTCGCACCGCGCTCCCCCACCTCGGCGTGAAGTCCGTGGGGTAACGCCTCCAGGAGATCGAGGCAGTCGAGTTGTCGGGCGGCTGCGCGCACTTCATCCTCCGTCGCGGTGGGTTTCGCGAAGCGGATGTTTTCCAGCACCGTGCCGCTGAAGAGAAAATTCTGCTGCTGCACCATGCCCATCTGCCGGTGCAGCGACTCGCTCGTGATCGTCCGCACCTCGCGGCCGTCGAGGAGGAGTTCGCCGTGGGTGGGCAGATAAAACTTCGCCGCGAGGTTGATGATGGAGCTTTTGCCGCTGCCGGTGTGTCCGACGAGCGCGATGGTCTGGCCGGGCTCCGCGGTGAAGTTTACCCCGTGCAACACCGGCCGCACCGCATCGTAGCCAAACGTCACGCCGCGAAATTCCACGCGCATGCCGAGCCCGCGTGGCGCCGGCAGCGCGAGGGCCTCCGGTGCGTCCACCCAGTCCGGCGTCGCATCGATCAAGCGGAAGACGCGCTCCGCGCCGGCCATCGCGATGAGCGCTTGGTTGTATTGATTGCCGATAATGGCGATGGGCGCGAAAAACTGGTTCGCGAGCAGGAAGAACGTAATCAGATCGCCGATGCCCATCGCGTGGTGAAACACGCGCCACCCGCCGAACAAGAGCAGGATCGCGACGAAGAACTGGCTGTTGAGTTCGAGCAGCGGCGTGAGAATCGCCGAGGTGCGCGCGAGCGCCACGCTGAACCGCGAATGATCCGCGAGCAGATCGCGGAAGAGGCCGGAGTTCGTTTGCTGGCGCACGAAGCCCTGCGTGACGCGGATGCCGTTGACCGATTCGGCCAGCGTCGCCGTCACGCGGCTGAAGCTGTCGCTCGCGGCGCGGGAGTAATGGCTCAGCTTCACCCGGAAGTGCCGGTTGATCACCCACAGGATCGGCGCGAGCGCCATCACAACGAGGAACAACGCCCAGTCGCACCAGGCCATCACCGCCGCGGAAAAAACCATCTGCCCCGCCTGAATCGCGCTCACAAACAGCACGTCCTGAATGCCGACGCGCAGCGCCTCCACGTCACTCGTCACGCGACCGATGATCCGGCCGAGCTTCACGCGGTGGAAGAAACTCATCGGCTGCCGTTGCACCTTCGCGAAGATGTCCGCGCGCAGGCCGTTGACCACCGTCTCGCCGATCTCCAGCGCGTAACGCTGGCGGAAGTGAAACATCCCATCCGTCCAGATCGCGAGGAGTGCGTAGGCGAGCACGCCGAGCATGATGCCGCCGAAATCGCCCCGCGCGATCGGGCCCTTGATGATGAGCGTCATGATCCAGACGAGCGCGGGGAGTTGCGCGGCGCGGATGAAGGTCATCACGCTAAGCGCCGTGAGTTTTTTTTGCACCGGCGTCGCGTAGGTGAAGAGTCGCCGGATCAGCGACCACTCGAGCGGTTTCTGCAGTTCCTCCTCATCGTCCTCGTCGCGGATGCGGCGGACGAGCCCGAGGTCGCGAATCTGGCCGGGCATCGCGCTCATGCGCGGCCCTCCAGGCGCTTCAACTGCGACAACTCACTCGCGTCGACCAATTGCAGATCCGCCACGCGCAGATAAGGTCCCGGGTCCCGCATGAGTTGCTCATGCGTGCCGCGCTGCACGATGCGCCCGTCCTCGAGCACGATGATGAAGTCCGCGCGGCGCAAGGTGCTGAGCCGGTGTGCGACGATGAAGGTTGTCCGCCCCGCGATGGCGCGATCGAGTGCCTCGAAAATTTCGTGCTCGGTCTCGCTGTCGATCGCCGCCGTCGGATCGTCGAGCAGGAGAATGGCGGGTTCGAGCAGCACCGCGCGCGCGATCGCGAGGCGCTGGCGCTGGCCGCCGGAAAGCGTGTTGCCGCTTTCACCGAGGACGGTGTCGTAGCCCTGCGGCAGCGCCCGGATGAAATCATGCGCGGCGGCGATGCGCGCGGCTTTCTCGATTTGCGCGCGCGTGGCCTCGGGGTGGCCGAAGGCGATGTTCGACGCGACCGTGTTCGAAAACAAAAAGCTTTCCTGAAACACGAGCCCGATGTTCCGGCGCAGATCCTCGAGGTGCAGCCGGCGCGCGTCGATGCCGTCGAGCAGGACGCGGCCCGCCGTCGGATCGAAGAAGCGCGGGATGAGGCTCATCAGGACACTCTTGCCCGCGCCCGTCGCGCCGAGAATCGCGACGCACTCGCCGGGTTTCACGTCGAGGTCGACGTCGCGCACGACGGCCTCGGCGCCGTCGTAGGTGAAGGAAACGTTCTCGAACTGCACGCGGCCCTCGAGCTTCGCGCGGCGCAGGGCGTCGGGCGCCGACTTCACCTCGATCGGCGCGTCGAGAATCTCGAACACGCGGCGGGCGCCGATCAGCGACTGCTGCACGGAGTTGACGATGGTGGCGACGTTGTTGACCTGCCCGGAAAATTGCTCGAGCAGGCCGGCGAAGACGACCAGGCCGGTGCCGAGTGGCAACTGCCCGTGCACCACGAGCCAGCCGCCGTAGCCGAGGAGCACCATCATGTTGATGCGCGTGAGAAATCCGATCACCGGCGAGAAGAGGCTGACGCGCCAGAAAATCACCTGCTGCTGCGTGAGCACGGCGTTGTTCGCGGCCTCGAATTTATTTCGCTCCTCGGCCTCGCGGCCGAAACCCTTGGTCACCGCGATACCCTGCAGGCTCTCGACGAAAAGTTGCACCATCCGCTCCACCAGGGTGCGGTTGTGCGCGTATTCCGGCTGCGTGCGGCGCGCGTGCCACACGGAGATTACGCCGAGCAGCGGCGTCGTCGCGAGGCAGGCGAGCGTCAGGCCCGGGCTCAGGCTCGCCATGTAGATCACATAAACCGTCAGCGAAATCGCCATGATCACGCTCTGGATCAACACCTGGTCGACGAACATCCGGATGCTCTGCACGTCGCTCGTCACGCGCGTGATGATCGAGCTGGTGTTGTTGGCGTCGAAGAAACGAAAGCTCAGCCGCTGGAGTTTGTCGTAAACCTCGCTGCGCAGATCGACGACGAGTTTTTGCTGCACGAGGAGGTTGACCGAAACGGCGTAGGTGTAGTTGAGAAACGCGCGGCCGAGTGCGAGCAGGAGGATGAGACCGGCGAGCAGGCCGAGCACCTGCCAATATGGCCACGCCTCCGGCAACGTGAGGTGGAAACGGTTGGGCGCGAGCGGCGTGCCCTCGACCTTGTGGCGGATGTAGTCGATGCCGAGGCCGGTGAAACTCAGGCCCGCGATACCCATCGTCAGCAGCGCGAGCTGAAAACTGAGCACCCGCAGGCAGTGCAGCCGGTAGCGCCACGCCAGCGTGAACAACCGCCGCACGAGCGCACCATTCGAGGGCGTGGTCGCGGGAGCCGAAAGTGGCGGTGCTAAAGACATGCGGAACTCCAGCCTACGCGCGGGGTGCAGAGGGCGCACGAATTTTTTTCACACCACCGGACACTCGTTGACGCCCGCCGTGCGGTGCTTTCTCCGCGCCCGATGGGCGCGTCGACATTATGACCACCGGCTCTCCGCCCCGGAAGTCAGATCTGCGATCTGACCCTCAATCGACTGCTTGCCGTTCCCCGGAATGGTCAGGTGAGAGACCTGAGCTAGGGCCTACGGCTGGCGGTTCCGGCGCTGGTTATTTTGCCCGTTCTGGCCGTTTTGCTTGCCCTGCCCATTTCCGTTCTGGCCGGTTTGATTCTGGGCCGGGGCGTTTTGCGCCCGCTGCTGTTGCTGCTGCTGGATCACCTGCGGCGCGATCCGCACGCCTTGATTGATTTGCTGCGCGGCCTGATCGCGCAGCGCGCGGCGTTGGGCGACGGCGGCGGCCACGGCGTCGATTTGCGCCTGCTGCAACGGCGCCGCCGGCGGTTGCTGCGCCATCGCGGCGACGGTCGGCGCCTGCATCTGTTGCGGTATCATGCCGGGGTTCATCATCGCCGCACCGGCCGACGAAACCTTCGACTGGTGCAGCGCGAGCGTGAAGGTCCGGCCCGCCTGCTCGACCGTCACGGTGTCGTGTTCCGCATCGTGCTGCTTGACGATGAAGCCGAGATCGGGATCGCGTTCGTTAAGGTGCACCCACGCGCCCTTCTTGTGCGTCGGGTCGACCACACGAAAGGCCGGGCCGTCCGGCAACTCCGCCAATCCCCGAAATTCCAGTGGCGCATCCGCCGTCGGCGCGGCAGCGCCCGCTGCACCGCGCGGCGGCAAAAACGGCGACGACGACGCGAGCTGCGCCCGCGCTGACGCCACGGCCAGCAACACGCTGGCAAAAACGAGGGGGCGCAAAATCGGAGTCGGCATGGGGCTGGTCTCAGCGCTAAGACGCACGCGCGCGGCGTCAAGGTTCACAAAATCGGCGGCGCGACGGTTGGGGCGTTACCGGCCCTGCGAACTTGAAGTGTGGGGCGGGGTTTCCACGCCGTGGCGGGCGTCAAGTCCGCCCACCGGGTGAGCCCCGCGGGTTTACGGCTGGTTGCCGCGCGGACGCTGATTGCCCTGATTCCCCGTGCCGCGCTGCTGGCGCAGGTTGTTGTTACCGTTGTTCTGCTGGTTCTGCAGATTGGCATTCTGCGCCTGCTGCTGAACCCGAAGCGCCTGCTGCTGTTGAATCACCTGCGGCGCGATCGGCACGCCTTGCGCGACTTGCTGCGACGCCTGTTCGCGCAATTGCCGGCGGCGGGCGACTTCGGCGGCGACCGCCTCGAGCCGGCGCTGCTCATCCGCAGGCGTCGGGTTAACCACGACGGACTGCGTAATCGCCTGGGGCATGTTGCTCGCAGGATTCGTCATCCCGGGCGGAAAATTCTGCGCCGCGCCCGCCGAGGATACCTTCGCGACGTGCTGCGCGAGTGTCATTGCCCGCCCTTGGTAATCGATCGTCACGGTGTCGTGCTCCACGTCGATTTGTTTCACCACCGCGTCGAACGTCGTGTCGTGCTGATTGGCCAGCAGCCAAACCCCGAGATTCTTCCGCGACGGATCGACGATGCGGACCTTCATGCCTTCCGAGGTCTGCATCATGCCGCGATATTCGAGGGGCGCGCCCGCGGTGGGCGCCGCGTTGCCCGCGGCTTGGGCCGACAGGAACGGCGACTTCGCGGCCAGTTGCGCGCCCGCACGCGCCACCAGCGACAGCGCCAGGCTGAGGACAAGAAGGCCGCGCAGGGGTTGGGCTCGGGACGACATGACTGCGGGTATACCAATAGGACGCGCACGCGCCGCGTCAAGTGACGGGGATTTTTATCGGGGCCGCTACGCCACCATGGCCCCACGCATGATGAACATCGCCACGCTAAAGTAGATGATGAGCCCGGTCACATCCACCAGGGTCGCCACGAATGGCGCGCTCGAAGTCGCCGGATCGAACCCGAGCCGCTTGAGGACGAGCGGTAGCATCGAGCCCATCAACGATCCCCACAATACAATGCCCACGAGTGCGACACCCACCGTCGCCGCGACCAGGACCCAGTGCGGGCCATAGATCGTGGAGAACATTGACCAGATCGCGATGCGCAGAAATCCGATCGCGCCGAGAATCAGGCCCAGCGCGGTGCCCGCGGCCAGTTCGCGGCGCATGATCTTCCACCATTCGCGCAGCCGAAACTCCCCCAGCGCGAGCGCCCGAATGACGAGCGTGGCCGCCTGCGAGCCGGCGTTGCCGCCCGAGCTGATGACGAGGGGAATAAAGAGGGACAACACAATGGCCTTCTCCAGCTCACCCTCGAAGTAGCTCATCGCCGTGGCCGTCAGCATCTCGCCCAGAAAGAGCACCACCAGCCAGCTCGCCCGCTTCTTCACCATCCGCGAGAGCGCGATCGTCGTGTAGGGTTCGTCGAGCGCTTCGCTGCCGCCCATCTTCTGGATGTCCTCGGTCGCCTCCGCCTCCGCGACGTCGAGCATGTCATCCACTGTCACGATCCCGATGATTTTTTTCTGTTCGTCGACGACCGGCAGGGCGACGCGATCGAATTTGCGAAAAACACCCAGGGCCTTCTCGCGGTCGTCGGCGGGCGAGAGCCAGGTGTAGTTGCCGTCAAGCAGCGCGCTCACCGGCCGGTCGAGGGGCGAGAGCAAAAAACGCCGCACGCGAATGTCGTCGAGCAGATGTCCTTCGTCGTCGACCACAAAGACGACGTTCAACGTCTCGCGGTCATAGCCGTGTTCGCGGATGTAATCGAGCGCCTCGCGCACCGTCCACGCCGGCCGCACCGCGACGAAATCGAGCGTCATCATCCGGCCCACGCTGTGCTCGGGATAAGCAAGCAGCGACTGCGCGAGCTGCCGCTCGTCGGGGGTGAGCATCGAGAGCAACTGCATCGCGAGATCGAGTGGGAGCTCGTTGAGAAAGGCCGTGCGGTCATCGGGCGGCAGCGCGTTGAGCAGCGCGGCGGCCTGCTCCTGCGTCAAAAGTTTCAGCAGCCGCTTCTGCGATTCCAGCGGCATGTAGGTGAACGTCGCCGCCGTCAGCTCGCGCGAGCACACGCGGAACAGTGCCGCCAGTTCGCCAATCGGCAAATCCGCGATGATCGGCGCGAGATCGGCGGGCAGCCACGGCTCAAGATATTTTTTCAGCGCCGCGAGGTCCTTGCGGTCGATGAGCGCCGTGATGTCCTGCTTGACGTTGGCCTGCTGGGGCATGGCGCGAAGGAGGCAGGGAACCCTGCCACGGGCAACTCCGCAACGTGACGAACCGGTCACGCCGCTTTCGATCTTGGAGCGGCCGCGGGGCGCTGCCACAACCGCCCCATGCGCGCTTCCGCCTTTCTCCCTTTCGCCGCGCCCGTCTTCGGTCTGGCCGCGGCCTTCCTGGTCGCGGGTTGTGCGCGGCGCGGACCCTCCGGTCACCAGGGTTACCTCGAGGGTGAGTTTATCTATGTCGCCGCGCCCCTCGCCGGCCAGCTCGAGAAACTCGCCGTGCAGAAAGGCGCGCGCGTCGAGGCCGGCGCGCCGCTCTTCACGCTCGAGCGCAGCGCCGAGCTGGCCGCCCAGCGCCAGGCCGCGGATCAATTGCAGGCGGTGCAGGCGCGGCTGGCCGATCTGAAAAAAGGTTCGCGGCCCACGGAACTCGCCGGACTCGAAGCGCGCCTCGGCCAGGCGCGCGCCGCCGCCGAGTTGTCCAAGCTCGACCTCGCCCGGCAGGAAGAGCTGTTCAAAACCCACGTTATTTCCGCCGCCGACATCGATCGCGCGCGGCTGACGCACAATCGCGACACCCACACGATCGAGGAACTGCAGGCCCAGCTCGCCACGGCGAAACTCGGCGGTCGCTCCGATGCAATCGCTGCGGCCGAAGCCGACGTCAGCGCCGCCACCGCCGCCAAGGAACGCGCCGACTGGAACGTCGCGCAGAAATCGCAGACCGCGCCGCGCGCCGGGCTCGTCTACGACACGCTTTATCGCGAGGGCGAGTTCGTCGCCGCCGCCCTGCCCGTCGTGGCGCTGCTGCCGCCGGAAAATCTCAAGGTGCGCTTTTTCGTCACCGAGACCGAGTTCGCCACCCTGAAGGCAGGCGACACCGTGCGCGTCGCGCTCGACGGCGGCGCAACGGCGGAGGCGCGCGTGAGTTTCCTCTCCCCCCAGCCGGAATACACGCCGCCGATTCTCTACAATCGCGACAACCGCTCGAAGCTGGTCTTCATGATCGAGGCCGTGTTCCTCGACGCCGCGCGCGCGCGCGATCTGCACCCGGGCCAGCCGGTCGACGTGACAAAAGTCGGCAACTAACCCCTCTGGTCATTCTGAGCGCGATGTCCGTCGCCCCCGCCAACACCGCTTCCTCCGACTTCGTCATCGACGTCGCCGGCGTGACGAAAAAATTCGGCACCAAAACCGTCGTCGACGCGATCGATCTCCAGGTGCGGCGCGGCGAAATCTACGGGTTTCTCGGGCCCAACGGCTCTGGCAAGACGACGTTTATCCGCATGCTCTGCGGCCTGCTCACGCCCGACGCCGGCCGCGGCACGTGTCTCGGCTACGATGTCTTGAAGCAGCAGGCCGAGATCAAGCGGCACGTCGGCTACATGACGCAAAAGTTCAGTTACTACGAGGACCTGAGCATCCGCGAGAATCTCGATTTCATCGCGCGCATCTACGACGTGCCGGATCGTGCGCGCGCCGTGCAGGATAGTCTCGACCGCCTCGGTCTCGCGAATCGCAGCGCCCAGCTCGCCGGCCAGCTTTCCGGCGGCTGGAAACAACGCCTCGCCCTCGCCGCGTGCCTCATTCACTCGCCGCAGCTCCTGCTGCTCGACGAACCGACCGCGGGCGTCGATCCGAAGGCGCGCCGCGATTTCTGGGACGAGATTCGCGCGCTCGCCGCGAGCGGCCTCACCGTCCTGATCACGACGCACTACATGGACGAGGCCGAGCGTTGCGATCGGCTCGCCTATCTCGCCTACGGCAAGCTGCTCGCGCGCGGCACGGCGGGCGACGTCGTCGCCGCGGCGAAACTCACCACGTGGAGCGTGAGCGGCCCCGGGCTCCACGAACTCGCCCAACAGCTCCGCGGCCGCGCGGGCGTGGAGCAAGTCGTCCCGTTCGGCACCACGCTGCACGTCAGCGGTCGCGACGCGGCGAGACTCGACGCCGCCATCGCCGCGGTGCGCGATCCGAAACATGAGTGGAAAAAAATCCGCGCCGGGCTCGAGGATGTGTTTATCAGCCTGATGGACGAGGCGCGGGACAACTACTCATGAGGACGGTTGCCACCCGTGACGGCGGTGTCTCGCCGCCGTTTCCCCAACTCTGCGGCGGGACGCCGCGGCCACGCTGATGCGCCGTTTCACCTTCCATCGCCTTTGGGCCATCGTGCTGAAGGAGTTCATCCAGATGAAACGCGACCGCGTGACGTTCGCGATGATGGTCGGCATCCCGCTGATGCAGCTCATGCTCTTCGGCTTCGCGATCAATTCCGATCCGAAGCACCTGCCGACCGCGATCCGCGCGGCGGATCAAGGGCCGTTCGCCCGCACGCTCGTCGCGGCGCTGCGCCACAGCGACTACTTCGCCCTCGTGCGTGAAACGGATTCCGAAGCGGAGGCGAACCGGCTGCTCCAGCTCGGCGACGTCCAGTTCGTGATCAACATTCCCGAGGATTTTTCGCGCCGGCTCCTGCGCGGCGAACACCCGACCGTGCTCGTCGAGGCCGACGCCACCGATCCGGCCGCGACCGGCCCCGCCCTTTCCGCCGTGCGTGCGATCGCGAGCAGCGTGCTCAACCGCGATCTCACGGGACCGCTCGCGCGACTGCGCGCGAAGGACGGACCGGTGAATTTCCAAATCCACGCGCACTACAACCCGGAGAATATCACGCAATACAACGTCGTGCCCGGCCTGATGGGCGTCGTGCTCACCATGACGATGGTCGTGATCACCGCGCTCGCGATCACGCGCGAGCGCGAACGCGGCACGATGGAAAACCTGCTCGCGACGCCCGTCCGCCCATTCGAGGTCATGGTCGGGAAAATCCTGCCCTACATCGCGGTGGGCTACATCCAGGTCACGCTGATCCTGATCGCGGCGCGCTTCATCTTCGGCGTGCCAATGGTCGGCAACCTCGCGCTCGTTTACGCCGTCGCGCTGCTCTTCATCGCGGCGAACCTCGCGATGGGCATCACGTTTTCCTCGCTCGCGCAGAACCAGCTGCAGGCCGTGCAGATGGCGTTCTTCTTTTTCCTGCCGTCGATTCTGCTCTCCGGCTTCATGTTTCCGTTTCGCGGGATGCCGGTGTGGGCGCAGTGGGTCGGCTCGTGCCTGCCGAACACGCATTTCCTCCGCATTGTCCGCGGCATTCTCCTGAAGGGAAACGGTCTCGCCGAAATTGCGCCGGAGCTCTGGCCGCTCGCCCTCTTCCTCGCGATCGCGATGACCGTCGGCGTCACGCGCTACCGGCAGACGCTGGATTAAGCGCGGCCGCGACCGCACGCCGTGCTTCGCGCGACCGCCCTCGGGTAACGGTTCACGGCACCTCGTAAACTTCGATCAGCGTCAACCCGCTCGCGCCGGCGACACCGCTTACTTCCACGGTGTAGCTGCCGGACGTCAGGGTGGCCAGCAGCACGGCGTCTTTCGTCGTCGCATTGCCGAGCGCGAACGCCCCCACCGCCGAGCTCGCGGTGACGAGCGCGGCACCGCCACCCCAGTTGTCGTTCGAATTAACGACGGTCTGGCCGCTAAACAAGTCGAGCTTCGGATCGGTCATCGCGCTGCCGACGTTGAACGGCGGCAGCGCCAAGGTCGGGCCGATGGCGCGGATCAGGACCGGTTTTGCGGTCGCCCCGCCGATCACGAAGCCCACCGTGAGTTTTTCGCCGGCATTGATCTGTTTCAACACGGACACGTTGATCAGCCGCGGCGTGGCGGTCGTGAACGCGCTCGGCGGCGTCGAGTCGTAGAGCTCCGCGATTACCGTGCCGGTGGCACCGCCGACACCGCTGACTTGAATCGTGTAGCTGCCGGCGGGCATCGCGGCATTGAAGACGGCGGCATCCAGCGAAGTGGGCGCAGCGTAGCCAAACGCCCCGACCGCCGTGAACGCGCCACTGAGCGTGACCGTGCCGCCCCAATTGTCATTGGAGGCCACGACGGTCTGGCCCGACAGCACGTCGAGTTTCGGATCGGCCAGCGCGCCGCCCACCCCGAGCGCGGTCAAGGCCGGGCCCGCCGCTCGAATCAGCAGGGCTTTCGTCCCGCTCGTGCCGCCGCCGCCGACCACGGTGCCAATCGTGAAAAGCGGATCGGCCGGCGTGATGCTCGTGAGGATGGAAAGATTTGAGATGCGCGAAACCGGCAGCACGGTGAGCGCCGCCGCACTGCTGGTCACCGCACCGGCCACGTTGGTGACAAGCACATCATAGCTGCCGCCATCGGCGTTGCCGGAAGCCGGAATCGCATAGGTCGCCGCCGTCGCGCCCGTGATCGCCGCGCCGTTTTTTCGCCACTGATAGGTGACGGGAGTTGTGCCGGTCGCGACCACCGTGAAGGTCGCCGCATTGCCGTTGATCACGGTCTGCGCGAGCGGCGCCGTCGTGATGGCGGGAGGCACGTTGACGGTCAATGTGACGGCGGTGCTCGTCACCGAGGCCGTGCTCGAGGTCAACACGACCGTGTAGGTGCCCGCGCTGGCGGGTTGCACGTTGCTGAGCGTGAGCGTTGCGCTGGTCGCGCCGGCGATCGGCGTGCCGTTTCGAGCCCATTGATAGCTCAACGCGCCAGCGCCCGTGGCCGCCACGCTGAGCGACGTCGTCGCCCCCGCGATCGCGGTCTGGGCGACGGGCGGCGTGGTCACATTGATCGGCGAGCCGACCAGGGCCAGGCTCCCTTGACCGGTGGCCGCCACCCCGAACACCCGGGGCAGGCTCGGTGGAACGTTCAGTTTGCCACTGGCCGTGCTGCCCCAGGCCACCACCGTGCCATCGGATTTCAAAGCGACGGTGTGAAACGCTCCCGCCGCCACCGCGACGACATTGGTCAGGCCGCTGGGCACCGTGGACTGACCGTTGGTATTGCTGCCCCACGCGACGACCGTGCCGTCCGATTTCAGTCCGACGGCAAACTGGCCGCCGTTGGACGCGCCCAAAGCCGAGACCGCGGTGAGGCCAGTCAGTCCAGCAGGAAGAAGATTCGCGTCGTGGCCCACATGAAGCACGGTGCCGTCGCGCTTCAGCAAAATGCTGAGTTCGCGCCCCGCCGCGATCGCGACGATGTCGGTGAGGCCGGATGGCAGCGTGAGTTGACCGGCGCTGTTGGTGCCCCAGCCCACAACGGTGCCGTCGGTTTTGAGCGCGAGTGCGTGATTGTAGCCGATGGCCACCTGGCGGACGCTGGTCAGCCCGCTCGGCAGCGTGGTCTGGCCAAAGGTATTGTCGCCCCAAAACTGCACCGTGCCGTCGCGCCGGACCACGCCGCTGACATTGCCGCCCGCCGCCACCGACGCGACGTTGCTCAAACCGAACGGCACGCTGGTCTGCCCGTTGGCGTTGAGTCCCCATCCGACGACCGTGCCGTCGAACTTGAGCGCGAGCGCATGCTGGTCGCCGCCGGCGATCGCCTGCACGTCAGTCAATCCCATCGGCACATAGGTTTCCGGCACCGGCGAGGTCAACGTGCCCGTGTTGGCCGAAAAGAAATACGCGCCTTCGCGGCCCCACGCGGTCACGACATTCGGCGGCGTGGCGGGCACGGTGATTTCGAGATCGAGGTATTGCGCGGGATCGGCGCCACCGCGTGCGACGGGTTTGATTTTCACGCCATATGCCGCATCGGAAAACGTGGTGCCCAGCGTGAGGTCGGCGTCGTTTGCATTGGTCCCGGGAGTCGTCAAATCCAGCAAGGCGGTTTGCTGGAGATTATTGAAGCCCCAGATGACATAGGCATCGTTGGCCTGCGGCGTCCCGAGGGAAAAATTCTGGCGGAGCCCGACCCAATACCAGCGCACGCCGTCCCGAAAAATTCGCAATGCGAGCGGCTGGTTGAGCCCGGTGGCGTCCTTGTGATCGAAACGATAGATGCGATAAGTCCCGCTGGTGGTAATGGTCTTGACCCCGCTGTCGGGCAGCCAGCCGAGGCGGTTCTTCGCCCACGGGTTGTAATGGTGCCGGCTGTCGCGCGTCACGCCCGTCACGGACGTCGTGCCCATCATGTCAAACGGATCGCCGTATTCCAATGACCTGCCTCCGGTCGAAAGCGCGTTGCCATCCGTCACCGACCAGAGGTTCGAGTGCAGCAGGCCGTAGGTGTGGCCGAGCTCATGCGAGAGGGTCGACATCACAAAAGCACCGTTGATCCAAATCTTCGAACCGCTCACGAGCGCCGAGCCCGCATAGGTGATGTATGAGCCGGGGACGCGGGACGGCCCTAGGTTTGCAAACGTGACGATCACGCGATCGTAGGTGGACACCGCATAGTTGGCGTTGGCAGCCGTGATCGCGTCCGCGTGGAGCACCTCGTCTGCCCCATCGATTCCGGCGTAGATGACAGCCGGGAAGCGCAGCCGGTAGACCGGCGCACTCACCGTGGTGACGATCGTCGTCTGGCCGTAACTGGCGTTTTCCAAAAAAGGTTTCACGCCATTATCCATGATGTCCTGCGCGGACGACACACTGATCGGCTCGCCGGGCACGTCGGAAAAATCGACGCGGATGACCAGCACCCGCTTCGAGCCAACCGTGAAAGACGTGGACGCGTCCGCGGCTGTCGCCGGCGTGGCGACGGCCGGAACCAACCCGAGCTCCGCGACCTTCGGCCCGGAGTTTCCTTCGTCGCCCTCGAGCCGCTGGGCAAAGGCCGTCAGCATGTCCGGCGAGGTGGCACACAATTCCCAAATGCGGCCAAACGCTTCAACGACATTGAGTGCGCCCACATTCACGCCGGCGTCCGCCACCAGCGCGCCGACGGTCAGCTGGGACACGGGGCAGCGCTCTGCGGCTGCGCCTGCCGGCACTTCGTCCGTCTCCAACACGCGCAGCGGACTCTCATGGACGGCCAGATCGCCGTTGAGGGCGATGCCGTGCAGCGACGCGCCCTCCTTCGTGATCTGCCCCTCGCGCCGGCCGTAGGCATGAGCGGTGTAAGTGACGTCGCCAATAAATGCGATCTGCCGCAACGCGGCTGGAGCGCTCCCCGCGTCGGCCGACGGCTGCACCGCTCGCAGCGCGAAATCTCCCCTGCCGGCGACCCGGGTCTCGAGTTGCGCCAGCACGTTTGCCGGCAGGAACGCCCGCACCGCCGCCGGCACCGTGTTCGCGAGCGCGCGCTGCGGTTCCTGGACGATCATGGCGTGCATCACGGGCCGGCGCGTGCGCGCGAGTGCGACGCCTTCCGGCTCGAGCGCGGCGCGCGCGGACGGCGCGGCGTTGCGATAACGTTCCGTCCAATCCCGAAACGCCGCGAACGCCGGCGCCGCCGGTCCCATCCACGCCTGCGCATAGGCAAATCGTTCCAGCACCTCCCGGCGTGCAGCACTCGCGCCCGCGGCGGTCTCAATACCACCGGGCGTGCCGCCAGCGAGCGCAGCCGCCGGTGAAATCGGCAACGGTGTCAGCGGAGCCGATGCGCCATGACGCCATCGCACGCTGACGACGAGCAGCAGCAATAAGGACGCAGCAATTCCGGACAAACGCAGCATACGCATGGGCAACGGGGGTGAAGGTGGCGCGGGCGAAGAAATTCACCGTCGTTGGAATTAGCGAGAAGGGAGATCCCTCACGCCTCCGGGCTTGACCTCGGTGAGCCCCCATTCAAACGCCGCGCACGACCGCGCGAAGCAGATCGCGCGGCCGCCGTCGTTGCGGTTTACGGCACTTCGTAGACCTCGACCAGCACGAGCCCGGTGCCGCCATTGGCGCCCGCCACCACCGCGCTGTAGTTCACGCCCGGTTGCAGCGTCGCGGTCAGCGCCGCGTCCTTCGACGTGGCCGGCAGCGCGAACGCCCCCACCGAGTTGAACGCCGCGGTCAGTTCCGCCGTGCCGCCCCAGTCGTCGTTCTGGCCGACGATCGCCTGGCTTGTGCCGAACAGCGTGAGCTTTGGATCGAGCACGAAGCCCGAGGTCACGCCGACGACCGCGAGGCCCGGTCCGACCGCGCGGATCAATACTTTCTTCGTGCCACCCGCCGGTCCACCGATGACAAAGCCTGCCGTGAGGGACGTTCCGATATCCTTTAGCACCGACACATTGATCAGCCGCGGAATGAACGCCGTGAAGGTCGCGCTCGGCGTCGCATCGTAAATCTCCGCGATCACCGTGCCGGAAGCGGCGCCGCCAAACGCGGAGCCCACCACGACGGTATTGTCGCGGCCGGTGATGTCCGAGACGAGCGCGGCGTCGAGGGAGGTCGCGCTCACATATGGAAATGCGCCGACCGCCGCCATGGCGGAGCTGATCGCCGCTTGACCGCCCCAGTCGTCGTTGGTGCCGACCTGCGTCGAACCGGTGAACAAGGTGACGGTGGGATCACCGAGCGTGCCCGGCACGCCGAGGGCGGCGAGCGACGGACCCGCGGCGCGGATGAGCAATCGTTTTGGGCCGGTCGTGCCCGTGCCACCCACCACGAAGCCCATCCGGAAACTATCCGTGCGCGAGGCGAGCGACGAAAGGATCGAGAGATTCGCGATGCGCACCACTTCCTGCCCCGGCCCGGCGGTGATCGCGACCGGCGCGGGGGCCGTCGTCAGCACGCTGGTGCCATCGCGCACGACGACATCGTAGTTGCCGGCGCTCGTCGCGGCCACCGGGAAGATCGTCAACGTGCTCGCCGTCGCGCCGGCGATCGCGACGCCGTCCTTGCGCCATTGATAAGTTAGCGGGCCAGTGCCGACGGCGCCGACGCTGAGCGTCGCAGTGCCGCCGAGCGCGACGTTCTGCGCCTGCGGTGGCGCGAGCAGATAGAGGTGCTGGCCCGTGAGCGCCAAGCTCGCCTGGTTCGTCGCCGCGATCGCGTAGCTCCGCGGCAACGCGAACGGGACGTTGCATTTGCCGCTCGCCGTGCTGCCCCACGCGACGACCGTGCCGTCGGATTTGAGCGCGAGAGAGTGAAACGCCCCCGTCGCCAGCGCGACGACGTTGTTCAAGCCCGCCGGCACATCGCACTGATTGTTCACGTTGATGCCCCACGCGACGACCGTGCCATCGGTCTTCAACGCGAGCGCATGCGCCGCGCCGCCACTACTGGCGATCGCCGCGACCCCACTAAGCCCACTCGGAAAGGGAATCGCACCGCCGAACGTGGTGCCCCACCGCACGACGGTGCCGTCGGCTTTCAACGCGATGCTGAGCCGATCGCTCGCCGCGATCGCGACCACGTTATTTAAACCGGCGGGCGGGGTGGCTTGGGTGCGGGTGTTGTCGCCCCAGCCCACGACGGTGCCGTCCGTCTTCAGCGCGAGCGCATGATAAATCCCCCCCGAATGCGCGCCGCCGATGGCCAGTTGTTTCACGCCGGTGAGGCCGGCGGGGGGCGACGTCACGCCGGCGAGCGACTCACCCCACAGCTGGACGGTGCCGTCGAGTTTGACGACGCCGCTCACATTTCCGCCGGCGGCGATTGCCGCGACGGTGCCGGACAGGCCGGCGGGCAGCGTGGTCTCGCCATTGAGGTTGTCGCCCCACCCCACCAGCGTGCCGTCGTTTTTCAGCGCGAGCACGTGGGCGTCGCCGCTCGCGATCGTCCGCACGTCAGTGAGATCGGCCGGCAGATAAGTTTCCGGCGTGGGCGTCAGCAGTGCGCCGGTGCTGGCATCATAGAAATAGGCGCCGTTGCGCCCCCACGCGCTGACCGTGCTCGGCGGCGCCGAAAGCACGGTAACCTCGATGTCGAGATATTGCGCCGGATCCGCGCCGCCGCGCTCGATGGGCTTGATCGTGATGCCGTAGGCGGGATCGGAAAACGTAGCGCCGATCGCGAGGGCGGCGTCCGCGGAGTTTGCGCCGGTCGTGGTGAGATCGAGGAGCTGGCTCTGCTGGAGATTGTTGAAACCCCACGTCACATAGGCCCCGTTGGAGAGCGAGGAGTTGGTGGTGAAATTTTGGCGGAGCCCGATCCAATACCAGCGCATGCCATCGCGATAGACGCGCAACGCGAGCGGCGTTTGCGCCATCGCCGACTTGTCGTCGAAGCGGTAAACGCGATAGGTGCCGCTCGTCGTGATGGTTTTCACCGCGCTGTCCGGCAGCCAGCCCATGATATTCTTGGCCCGGGGATTGTAATGGAAGCGGCTGTCCGATGACGACGAGTCGCCCATGGCGTCGAAGGGGTCCTTGTATTCCGCGCTCGTGCCGATCGGAGAAATGGGATTGCCGTCGCTGACTTGCCAGAGGTTCGCGTGCTTGAGCCCGTAGGTGTGGCCGAGCTCGTGCGACAGCAGGCGAAACCCGAAGGTGCCGTTGATCCAGACATTGGTGCCGCCGACCGAACCCTCGCCGCCAAACGTGATCCGCGATCCGCTCACGCGGCTCGAGCCAATGTTGGGAAACACGACGATGATGCGATCGAAATTCGTCAGCGTGTAGTTGGCCGCCGCCAGCGCGCGCGCGTCGGCATGAAGCTGGGTGTCGCTACCGCCGAGCGCGTAGGCGCTGCCGGTCTGGGGCAGACGATAAACGGTCGGCGTGACGGTCGTGACGAGCGTCGTCTGCCCGTAACTCCCCTCCTCGAAAAACGATTTCACCGTCGAGTCCATCAAACCCTGCGCCTCGCTCGCGCCGATCGCGGCGCCGGTGAAGTCGGAAAAATCCACCCGGATCACGAGCACGCGCTGCGGGCCCGAGGTGTGGGTCGTCAACACGTCCGCGGCCTTCGGTGGCGGCGCGCCCGGCGACGGCACGCGCGGGTTTTCGCCCGCCTCATCCGCTTCGAGCTGCTGCGCAAAGCGCGCGAGCATATCGTCGGTGTTGGTGCAAAATTCCCACGTGCGGCCAAAGGCCGCGGCGACGGTGAGCGCGCCGATGTTGACGCCGGCACCCGCCGCCAGCGCGTCGACGGCGTTGCCCGACACCGGACAGTGCGGATCCTCCAGCGCGCCCGTCAGCGATTCGCCGGGCTCGAAGACGCGCAGCGGACTCTCGTGCAACGCGAGGTGGCCCTCGAGCGCCACGCCGTGCAGCGACGCGCCGTCCTTCGCGAGCTGCGACTCACGCTGGCCGTAAGGATGCGCCGTAAACGTGACGCCATCGATCAACGCGATCCGCCGCTCGGCGGGAGGTGCGTCCGTGGAGCCCACGTCAGGTGTGCCGGCCAGCAGCTCAAAATCCCCGCGGCCCGCCACGCGGATCTCGAGTTCGGCGCGCACCGCGGCCGGCAGCGCCGCACGGATCACCGCCGGCACCGTGACCGCCAGCGCGCGCCGCGGATCGGCCTTGATCAGATCGAGCAGCACGGGACGGCGCGCCTGCGCGAGCACGATGCCTTCCGGCTCGAGCGCGGCGCGCGCGGCAACGGCGGCGGCGCGATAGCGTTCCGTCCAAAAGCGAAAAGCGGCGAGCGCGGGGGGCTGCGCGCCGTTCCAGCCTTGCGCGTAAGCCAGGCGCTGCAGGTTCATCGCGCGGGCCGATTCGATATTTTCCGCCGGGGTCACGGGTGCGCGCGCAACACCCGCTGGCGCCCTCTCGCGGGAATCGGGCTCCGCGATTTTCTTCGACGCGTTCCACCGTGAACGTCCCCCGATAAAAATGATCAGCAACAACGCGGCGACGAGGAAAGGCAGACGCAGGGAACGCATGGGCAGAACGGGGTTGACTAACTCGCCTGCGAACGAATCAGCCCGGCCTGAATTGGCGAGCGGAGAAATCTCCGCCTCCGCGCCCCATGCTCAGACCTTGCGCTCGGCCATGGCTTTCACCAGCGGGCCGTCGAGGTGCATCACTTGCGTCGGATAGGCAAACGCCAACCCGCGCGCTTCCACCGCGCGCATGAACGCGAGGTTGAGGCGTTGCCGCAGTTTCATGTGCGCGGCGAACTCCGGCGCTTTCACGACGTAAACCAGCCACACGTCCATCGAGGACGCGTTGAAATCACGGAAGTAAACGTGGACCGACGAGCCATCGACCTCCGCTTCGCTCGTGATGATTTTGCGCAATTCGTCGACCAAGCCCTCCATCTGTTCCGGGCGCGTCGCGTAAGTCAGGCCGAGCACTTGCTCGACGCGGCGGCCGGTGAAACGCGTGAGATTCGTGATCGCCTCGGTCGCGACTGCCTTGTTCGGGATTACGACGAGCGATTTGTCGAGCAGGCGGATTTTCGTGGAGCGCAGGCCGATGTCCTCGACGGTGCCGGTGCTCACGCCGATCTTCACGGTGTCGCCGACGCGGAACGGCTGATCCATCACGACGACGAACGAGCCGAAGAGATTCGCGATCGTGTCCTGCGCCGCCAGGGCGAATGCCAGGCCGCCGATGCCGAGCGAGGTGATCAACGCGCCGACTTTCGCGCCGAGACTCTCCGCGATGATGATCAGGCCGAGGATCACCGTCATGACGAACAGCGTCTTCTTGATCAGCGGCATGAAGGTCGCGACGGTCATGTGCTTCGCGTGCGCGACTTCCTCGAGGTGATCGAGAATCGCGCGGCCGGCGCGGATGAAACCCCAGAGCAGCACGCCGAGGACGGCGATGGTCGCGGCATTGCCGATGAGCTCATCGGCGCGTTCCGAAAGCTGCAGCACCGTGAGCGAGGCAAAAATGCCGCCGACCATCACGAGCATCGCGACCGGCTCCTCCAGCGCCGGGAAGAGTTTGTCGTCGAGCGTCGTCTCGGTCTTCGCAGCCAGCTTCTTCAAATAGAAGAAAATCACATTCGTAATGACCTGCCGCAGCAGGATCGCGGCGAAGAAAACGATCCCGCAGGAAATGTAGTGAAACACCTGGTCGTCGATCGTGGGAAAGAAGTGATGGAGCCAGTTGACGAAGCGCTCCAGGAGGTCGGTCACTTCTTTTTTGGCGGTGGGCCCGGCGGCCACCTCGGGCACCGTCGCAGGCGCCGGATCGGCGGCGAACGCGGCCAAGGGCAGCAGGAAGGCGAAAAAGGCGGGAAGGCGGCGTGACATGGAGCGCGCGTTTCAAAGCCTGCGCGGCACAAAGTCAAGAAACCGGCGTGACCGCGCCACCGCGCGGCGGAAACAAGCGCCGGGGTTTCCATCACTTCCCCGCTTGCCCGCCGCCCTGCGCCGCAACCAAACTGCCCGCGATGTTTCCGCTCTTCGCTGTCACCGAAACCATGCCGTGGTGGGCGTGGGGCGCGTTTTTTGTGTTCATCACCGGCATGCTCGCCCTCGACCTCGGGGTGTTTCAGCGCCACGCCCACGTGGTCTCGATGCGCGAGGCGCTCGGGTGGTGCGTGGTGTGGGGCCTCCTGGCCGTCGCCTTCGGGGGGATGGTGTGGTGGTGGCGCGGCGGCGAGGCGGGGCAGCAGTTTCTCGCCGCTTATCTCGTCGAGCTGTGCCTGAGCGTCGACAATGTCTTCGTCTTCATTCTCATCTTCGCGTTCTTCAAGGTCGAGCCGCGCTACCAGCACCGCGTGCTGTTCTGGGGCATCCTCGGCGCCGTGCTCACGCGCGGCGCGTTCATCCTCGTCGGCGTGGGCGTCATCGCGCGCTTCCATTGGGTGCTGTATTTGTTCGGGGCGTTTCTCGTCTACACCGGCGTGAAGCTCGCGCTGCCCGCCCCCGCCAACGCCGAGGTCGATCCGGGGAAAAATCCCGCCGTGCGCTTCTTCCGCCAACACTGCCCGGTAAGCGACGCGTTTCATGGGGAGAATTTTTTCGTCCGCCTCGATGGCCGGCGCGTCGCCACCTTGCTCTTCATCGTGCTGATCGTCGTGGAAACGACCGACGTCATCTTCGCCCTCGATTCGCTGCCCGCCGTGCTGGCGATCACGAAGTCGGGCTTCATTGCCCTGACCTCAAACATCTTTGCGATCCTCGGGCTGCGTTCCCTCTACTTTGCGTTGAGCGGCATCATGCAGCTTTTCCGTTTCCTGAAAATCGGGCTCGCCGTGATCCTCGTGTTCATCGGCGTGAAGATGCTCATCGAACCCTGGTTCGAAATTTCGACCGGCACTTCCCTGCTTGTGATCGGCAGCGTGCTGACCACCGCCGTGCTGATGTCGGTGGTGATCTCGCAGCCTCCCGGCCCGGATCAAAAAAACTAGGCCAGAAATCGCGCCGCCCACTCCGGTCGCGGCAAGGGACACGCCCGCCACGGGCCAAACGTCCGGTAACGCACGCGTGCTACGCACCGGTAGGCGGCATCGCGCACCGGCGCGGGAAAAATCGCGAGCAGATCCCCGAGCAGCCGCCCGGCGCCGCCGCACTGCCGGAGCGCCGCGATCGCGCCGGCGGTGCGCAGGAGAAAATTCGCGTCCGCCCCGCGACGGTCCGCCCAGTCGGGCACGAACACGAGCGTGTCGAAATCGTCGGTCGGCAAACCCTGCGCGCGCAAAAACTCCTGCGCGGGCCCCGACTGCAGCGCGGCGAAACGCAGCCGCTCGCCGGGGTCGAGCCGCAGCAGCAGGCGCACGACGCGGTTGCACAGCCCGCACTCGCCATCGAAGAGCAGCACGGGGCCGCGGGCGGATTCGGACGGTGCGTTCATGGAGGGGAGGGAAGCCTCCGCCACGCGGGCGCCAGGCGCAAAAGCAAAAAACGCCGGGACCGTTGAGGGAATCCCGGCGCTTTCACTGCATTCCGCCGCGAAGCGCGGAGCTTCGCGCCAATTCTAGAAACTTAGTTCACCGTAATCTTGCGCGGCTTCACCGCCTCGTGCTTCGGCAGCGAGACGCGGAGCACGCCGTCCTTCAACTCCGCCGCGATCTTATCGGTCGCGATGAAGTTGTCGTGCGTGAGGACGAGTTCGAACGGCGCCAGCGAGCTCTCGCGGTGGACCGAAGTCCACCCGACGGGTTGCTGCCAGGCGCGGCGGCCCACGACGCGGAATTCGCCGTCGTCAGCGGTCAGCTCGAGGCCGTCCTTCGCGACGCCGGGAAGAAAGACGGTGACGGCCAACGCGTCCGCCGCTTCCTTGATTTCATACGCGGGCTTCGCGGTGGCACCGAGCGGGTGGTCGGTGCCATTCGCGTCGCTTGCGGGCGTGCGGGTGAGTTGGGGAATGAGCGTGTTGAATAGTGACATGATGATGTTCTCCTTTGAGTGAGGGATGGATTTCGGGCGGCGGAATTATTTCACGGCGACGGTAATCTTCTTCGGCTTGGCCTCCTCGCGCTTGGGCAGCGTGACGGTGAGCACACCGTTTTCGTAGGCGGCGCCGATTTGGTCAGTCGCCACCTTGTCGTTGAGCGCGATCGAGCGGCTGAACGAATAGGCGCCTTCCGGCTGATCGGCCGTGGCGGGCGCGGTGCGCGCCGCGTTGATCTTCAGGCAGCCGTCGACCACTTCGACCTTGATGTCGTCCCGGTTCACGCCCGGCAGATCGGCGCGGACGTAGGTGTTGTGCTTGTCCTCGAACAGATCGAGGGGGAAGCGGGGGGACGCGGCCTCGCTGAGAGTGCCGAGGGCGTTCTCAAACAAACGATCGATTTTGGTCTCGAGCTCGGACCACGGCGCGCGGGTCACGGCGCCCCAGACGGGCGCGAAGTTGCGGGAATTGGGATAGGTGTAACGAACGAGTCTCATGGTATGGTTTCTCCTGGGAATGGGTTGATAATTGAGAGCCCCTGCCTTTGCACGCGGAGTGCCGGCGGGCACGTGGCCCCAACTCCCGTGCGTCGCGGCACTTGCCTGCGCCGTGCACAATGCGAGTGGGAAAAAAGTGCAGGGTGTGACGTCTCATGACGTGCATTTCCGACACAAATAATCCGTGCCCCGCCGTGGCGCGCGTGGTTTACTCCGCACTTATCTCATGACTTTCGACTTTGACACCCCCGTAAACCGCGCGGGCACCGATTCCCAGAAATGGCAGAAATACGCCGGCCGCGACGTGCTGCCTCTCTGGGTGGCCGACATGGATTTCACGTGCGCACCCCCCATCCTCGCGGCGCTGCACGCCCGCGTGGACCAGGGCCACTTCGGCTACGCGCGGCCGGTTAAATCCACGGTCGAGGCCGTCGTCAGCGCCCTGGAGCGGAACTACGGTTGGAAAATCGACGCCGCGTGGATCGTCTGGCTGCCGGGTCTCGTCGTCGGACTCAACGTCACCGCGCAGGCCTTCGCCTCGCCCGGCGAAGAAGTGCTCACGCTCGCGCCGGTTTATCCGCCCTTCATGACCGCGCCGAAAAATTCCGCGCGCGTTTCCGTGCAGGTGCCGTTTACCCTGAGCCGTGGGGAAGGGTTCGGCTCGCATGGCGGCCACTGGGCCATCGACTGGGAGGCCCTCGAGCGTGCCGTCACACCCCGCACGAAACTTTTCTACCTCTGCAATCCGCACAATCCCCTCGCCCGGGTCTGGCGGCGCGACGAACTCACGCGGCTCGCGGAGTTTTGCCTGCGGCACAACCTCCTGCTCTGCTCCGACGAGATCCATTGCGACCTCATCCTCGATCCCGCGCTGCCGCACGTGCCGACGGCGTTGCTCTCGCCGGAGATCGCCGCGCGCACGATTACGCTCATGGCGCCGAGCAAGACCTACAACGTCCCCGGCCTCGGCACGTCGTTCGCGATCATCCCCGACCCGATGCTCCGCGCGCGTTTCGTGCGCGCCACGGCCGGCATCGTCGCCGAGGTCAACAATCTCGGCTATGTCGCCTGCGAGGCGGCCTACCGCGATGGCGAACCGTGGCGGCAGGCCCTGCTCTCTTACCTGCGCGGCAACCGCGATTTCATTTTGGACTACCTCGCGCGCCAACTCCCCGGCGTAAAAGTCGAGGCCCCGATCGAGGCGACTTATCTCGCGTGGTTCAACCTCGAGGCGCTCGGCCTCGCTGATCCGATTGCTCATTTTGAAAAACACGGCGTCGGCCTGAGCGACGGCGCGTATTTCGGCGCCAAAAAAGGCACGCACGTCCGCCTCAACTTCGGCTGCACCCGCGCCACCCTCGCCGAAGCGCTGCGCCGGATGAAAACCGCGATCGCGGCGAAATAATTTCATGCGCCTCGGGCCGCACGAACTTTCGTCGAATCTTTTTCTCTCGCCGCTCGCGGGCTACACCAACCTGCCCATGCGGCTCACCCTCCGCGAACTCGGCGGACTCGGCTGGGTCACGACCGATCTCGTCAACGCCCGCTCGTTGCTCGAGCGCAACCCGATCGCCCTGAAACTCGTCGCCTCCTCCGCCGCGGATCAGCCAATGGCGATCCAACTTTTCGGGAGCGTGCCGGAGGAGATGCGCGATGCCGCCGTCGCGTGCGAGGCGCTCGGCGCGCAGGGCGTCGACATCAACATGGGCTGCCCAGTGAAGAAGGTCGTCAAGATCGGCGGTGGCTCCGCGATGATGACCGAGCTCGACAAGACCGCCGCGCTCGTTCGCGGCATGATCGCCGCGGTAAAAATTCCCGTGACCGCCAAGATGCGGCTCGGCTGGGACGACGATAATCTCACCGCGCCCGATCTCGCGCGCGTGCTCGAAGAGGTCGGCGTCGCGGCGATCTTTGTGCATGGGCGCACGCGCGCGCAGGGTTTTTCCGGCGGCGTGAATCTCGCCGGCATCCGCGCCGTGGTTCAAGCGGTGAAAAAAATCCCCGTCATCGGCAACGGCGACATCACGACGCCCGAGGCCGCCAAGCATATGCTGGACGAAACCGGCTGCGCCGGCGTGAGCATCGGCCGCGGTGCGTTCTACGACCCGTGGATTTTCCGGCGCACCGATCATTTCTTGCGGACGGGCGAGCTCCGGTCGGAACCGGATTTTGCGGAGCGAATTCGCGTGCTGCGACGGCATTTCGAGCGCTACGTCGAATTTTACGGCGAGGAACACGGCGCGCGTCTCTTTCGCAAGGTCGCGCCGTGGTATGCGAAGCGCTTCGGCCCGGCGAAGCCCTTCAAGCAGCGGATCGTTTCGATGCGATCGCGGGCGGACTTCGAGACGGCGCTCGCCGAGTATTTCGCGTGGCGCGCGCAGTTCTGCGACGCGAACGGAAAGCTTTTGGAAAAATTCGCGCCGGCGCCGATGGTGCCTTCGTTCATGCGCGAGCCGGGCGACGCAGAAATATTCGCGCGCGATTCGATCCCGGTGCCCAAAGGCCCGATCGACGTGTGGTGAGCGCGCGGCCGGGCGCTTGAGTTTCGCGACGTTCGCGGTGAACCTCCGCCCATGTTCAGCGTCAGTCATTTCTGGCAACTCATCCTCGGCACCGTCATCGCGCTGCTGCCCCTGATCAACCCGCTCGCATCGGCGCCGACGTTTCTCGCGATCACCGAGGGCGACTCGCGGGAGCGGCGGATGCAGCAGCTTCGAATGGCGTGCATCTACATGGTGGTGATTCTCGTGAGCTTCCTGATCGGGGGCACGTTCATCATGGGTTTCTTCGGGCTCTCGATTCCCGGCCTGCGCATCGCGGGCGGGCTGCTCGTCGCGGGCATCGGCTCGGGGATGCTCATGGGACCGAAGCCATCCCCGGAGGAGGATAACGCGGCCCACGCCGCCGCGCGCGCGAAACGCGACGTCTCCTTCTCCCCGCTCGCGATGCCGATGATGAGCGGCCCCGGCTCGATCGCGGTGACGATCGGCTTCACCTCGCTCTCCACCGGCTGGCTCGACTACGTGGCGATCATCATCGGCATCTTGATCGTGGCCGGGATCACCTACGGCGCGCTGCGGCTTTCCGAACAGATCGTGGGGGTGATCGGCGTCAACGGCATGAACGCCCTCTCGAAGGTGATGGGGTTCATCATTCTTTGCATCGGCATCCAGTTCGTCGTGAACGGCGTGCTCGGCATCGTGCAGGACCCGGCCCTGATCCGCGCGATCCGCGACGCGGCGCTGCAGAAGTAGCGCGGGCGCCCGTCCGCGCGCGACGAACCGAGCCCGCAACAAAGCGGGCGGAAGCCTGCCCCGACGGGAGGCCCGGCAACCACTTCTGTTGACATTCGACAGGAGTCTCTTGTAGGGATCCGACAACAACTGCATGCCCGATTACAAAAGCGAACTGCTCCAAGGCACCCTCGATCTGCTCATCCTCCGCACCCTCGCGGTAAATGACGCGATGCACGGCTGGGCGATTTCCCAGCGGATCGCCCAGCTCTCGCGCGACGCGCTGACCGTGAACCAAGGCTCGCTCTACCCCGCCCTGCACCGGCTGGAGGCCCAGGGCATGGTCGAGGCCGAATGGGGCGTGTCGGACCACAACCGTCAGGCAAAATTTTACCACCTCACGCGCGCCGGTCGCCGCCAGCTCGTCGACGAAACGGCCTACTGGCAGCGCTTCACCGCCGCCGTCGGGCTCGTGCTTAAGGCCAGCGCACCAACGTAGATTTTCGTTCCACGCCTCATCCTCCCCGCCCATGAATCTCCTGTCGCGCCTGCGCGCCGTGTTTCACCGCTCTGCCATCGAGCGTGAATTGAACCAGGAACTGGAATTCCATCTCGCGATGGAGGCGAAGACGCTCGAACGCACCGGCCTGAGTCCCGCCGCGGCGCGCGCGGCGGCCCGGCGGAGTTTCGGCGGAGTCGAGCAGGCGAAGGAAGCATGCCGCGACGCCTGGGGCACACGTTTTCTCGATAACCTTCGCCAGGATCTCGGCTACGGGCTGCGGGGGCTGCGGCGGAATCCAGGTTTCTCCGCCGTCGTCGTCCTCACACTCGCGCTCGGCATCGGTGCGAACACCGCGATCTTTTCCGTGGTGCACGGCGTGCTCCTGCGCGACCTGCCCTACGCCGCGCCCGATCGGTTGCTGATGTTGAATCAGGCGGCGCCGAAGGCGGGCCAGGCGACGCTCGGATTTTCGGTGCCGGACTTCATGGATTTTCGCGCGCGCAACCGCGCGTTCGAGTCGCTCGCGGAATACCACTCGATGTTTTTTATCCTGCTGGGCCGGGCCGAGCCCGAGCGCGTGCAGACGGGCGTCGTGTCGGATAATTTTTTCGAACTGCTCGGCGTGAAACCGCTGCTCGGTCGCACGTTCCTCCCGGGGGAGGACCAGCAGGGGGCGGCACCCGTGCTGATGCTGAGCTATGACTTCTGGCAGCACAGCTTCGGCGGCGACCCCAAGGTCGTGGGCCAGGTTTTTGAAATGAACAACAAGCCCCACACCGTCGTCGGCGTGCTGCCACCGCTGCCGGCGTTTCCGAACGCGGATCAGTTGTTCATGCCGGCGAGTGCGTGTCCGTTTCGCGGCGCCGAGCGCGTGCTCACGAATCGCAACGGTCGCATCATCCAAAATGTTTTCGGGCGGCTGAAAGACGGCGTGAACCCGACGCAGGCGCTGGATGATGCGCGCCGCGTCGGCGCCGAACTCTGCGGAGAGTTTCCCCAGAATTATCCGCAGGACGACGGCTACACGGTGGAGGCGCAGGGCGTCAGCCGCGCCTTTACCGGCCACGCCCGCACACCGCTGTTCGTGCTCCTCGCGACGTCCGGATTCGTGCTGCTGATCGCCTGCGCCAACGTCGCCAACCTCACGCTCGCCCGGCTCGTGCGCCGCGACCGCGAACTCGCGGTGCGCGTGGCGCTGGGCGCCGGGCGCGGACGAATTTTCCGACAACTCCTCACCGAGAGCACGCTGCTCGCGCTGCTTGGCGGCGCGGCGGGACTGCTGTTCGCCTCGAGCGGATTGCACGTGCTGATCGACTACGCCGGCCGCTTTCTGCCGCGCACCAACGAAATCGCGATCAACGGGCCGGTGCTGGCCTTCACGCTCGGGGTCACCTTGCTGACGGGGCTCTTCTTCGGGTCGCGGCCCCCGCTGCCGACGGGCGACGATCTCGTCAACACGCTCAAGGATGGCGCGCGCGGCGCGAGTTCCGGGCGCCATCGGCTGCGTTCGCTCCTCGTCGTCGGTCAGGTTGCCATCGCGGTGCCGCTGCTCGTGGGCGCGGGGCTCGCAGCGCGCAGCCTGTATAACTTGTCGCGCGTCGATCCGGGCCTCGATACCAGCCGTGTGCTCGCCACCAACATCGCGCTGAACTGGTCGCGCCTGAACGATTTTCAAAAACGTTTCGATTTCTGGAGCCGCGCAATCGCGGAGGTGCAGAAAATTTCGAGCGTGCAATCGGTCGCGGTGTCCGGCTTCGAGCCGTTGAACGGCGTCGCGAACAACCTCGCCAATTTCCGGCTCGAGCATCAGGCGCTCGCGACCAACACACCCTCGCCGCACGCCATCACGCTGGCGTCGACCGAGGATTATTTCAAAACCGTTGGCCAGGCGCTGCTGCGCGGCCGGTTTTTCCTCGCCACCGACACGCGCACGTCGCCCCCAGTGGCCATCATCAACCAGTCGCTCGCCCGCCACTACTGGCCCGCCGCGGATCCGATCGGGCGGCGCCTCACGTTCGACAACGGCACGACGTGGACGACGATCGTCGGAGTCGTCGCCAATGCGCGCCAGCAGCTCAACGCCGAACCGCAGGACGAAATCCAGGTGCCGCTGACCAACACCGGCGGGTTGATCGCGGCGACCGTGCTCCTCCGCACCAACGCTGCGCCCGCCGCGCTCACGCGCGAAGTTCGCGCGGCCATCCATCGCGCCGACCCCCAGCAGCCGATCACGCGCATCGAGACACTCGAGCAGGTCCGCAACAACGCACTCACCTCGCCGCGGTTGATCGCGACCCTGCTCGCGCTCTTCGCGGGCCTGGCGCTTTTGATTACCGCGGCGGGCATCGGCGGCGTGCTCGCCTTTACCGTCAGCCAACGCACGCAGGAGATCGGCATCCGCATGGCGCTCGGCGCGAGCCGCGGCAATGTGTTATGGATGATCGTGCGCCAGGGGCTGGGCCTCGTGGCGGCCGGGCTCGTGCTTGGGACGACGGCGGCGTTTTTCCTCTCCGAGTTGATGACGACGCTGCTCTACGGCGTGCCGCCGACCGATCCGCTGACCTTTGCCGCCGTCGTGGCGGTGCTGCTCGCGGTAGCAGCGTGCGCGTGCCTCGTGCCCGCGCGCCGCGCCACCAGCATCGATCCGATCACCGCGCTGCACACGACGTGAGCGCCGACGGCGCCGGCGAAAAACAAATTCCTCAGTAGCGGCGGGTCACCACCGCGCCCGCCTTGTCCTTGAAGAGGATTAATTTCTTCTCCGGATCGAGACTGTCGAAGGTGATCGCGAGCGCACTATCGACGACATCGCCGCCCCGCACGGTGCGGCCGTTGATCAGGACGCGCGGCGGGTTGGCGGTTGGGAAGACGCCGGTGATCTTGGCGTTGGCGACGAAGGAGCGAAACGCCGGACTCGCCTCGGCGGCGGCAGAGATATTGTCGTTCGTCGCCGAGACGCCGGGCGCGATCGTGCTCGAGGTCGCGACGGTTTGCGGCGCGGCGGGCTTCGCCGCCGCGGGTTTGTCGGTCGCCGGGCTGTCGCCGTCAGTGATCGCGCCGACTGCAGCGCGGCCCTGGCCGCTGCCTTCGCGCTTGGTGATAACATCCTTGGCCTTGTTGACCGCGTTGACGGGCGCGTGGGCGATGGCGTTTTGGGTTTCGGACAAACCGGGAGTGGGTTGCGCGGGTTTGTTCGCGAGTTCCGGCGCCGGGGTTACGGCAGCGCCGGCGGGCTTGGCGGCATTCGCTGCGGGTGCGCCGGGCTTTGGCGGCTCGGTCTTGAGCAACATCTTATCGCGCAGGGTTCCGCTGGTCGCCGGCATGAACCAGTAGGCGACGCCACCGAGCAGCAGCACGGCGATGACGGCGGATTGAAAAACTTTCTTCTTCCACAGCGGCACTTTTTTCTCCGGCACATTCTCCTCTGGAATCACCGGCTCTTCCGTCGCCGCAATATGCGGGATCGGCGGCATGGTCTTGCCGGACTTCGGCGGCGCCACGACGGGAAAAGGGGGCGGGGCTTTACCTGCAGCGCCCATGCCCGGAGGCGGCGGAAACGACGGCGGCGCTTTCGGCGCCAGGCCGGGAGGCGGCGGCAATGCGCCCGCCGGCGGTGGCATGACCGGCGGGGGCGGAGGCATGGCCGATGACGCGTCCGCGGGCGGTGGAGTAGCGGGCGCCTTTGGTTTGAACTTAAACTTTCCCGGCTCGGCCGCGGCGGCGGGTGCAGGGGCCGCGGCGGCAACCGTTGGCGCTCCGTCCGCCGGTGCAGGCGCCGCGACCGGCGGTAGCGGGGGCGGGGTTGGTGCTGAGACCGTTGGCTCCGGCGCGGGCGCCGAAGTCGCCGCCGCGGCCGGGGTGGCGGCGGGATCAACCGCGCGCGGTTTGAGACGAATGCGAGGCGCGCCCTCGGCCGGGAGCGTGGCCACTGGTGCCGCAGGCGGCGCGACGGCGACGGGAGCTTCCGGCGCTACGATCGCGGCGGGAGCCGCGGGTGGCTCAGGTGCGGGTGTCACTGTGGGCTCGGGAGCGGGAGTGACCGCAGGGGCGGCCGCAGGGGCGGCGGCGGCGACCGGAGCCAGACGCGGCTTGAGCCGAATTTTGGAGGCACTGTCCATGGACACCTCACTCGTTGACGCCGTGTCAGGCGGGGGCGTCGGTGACGCAGAACCCGTGACGACCGCAGCGGCCGGAGCTTCGCCTTCAGCCGGCTTGAGGCGCGGTTTGAGCCGAAGCGCGGGCGGAGGAGGCGTTTGCTCGTCACTCATGGGCTCCACCAGAACATTTTTTCGGTCCACGCGAAACCAAAAAGATTCACTCGCGGTCTCCGTAGTGCCCACCCACGTTCTCGCTTCTTCGCATGTCCACGAACCGACGCTTGTTCCTCACCCTGCTCGCCACGGCCTCCGTGTTCGCCGCCGGTTGCTCCCTGTTCAAGAAATCCTCGTCCAAGCCCGACGCCGGGCTGGCCGGCGAAGTCGAGGCCGACTTCAAGGTTCGCTGGGTCGACAAACGCGCCGCCGAACTCGTCGCGCAAGGCCGGGCCGCCGACACGGCGCGCACGCAGGCCACCGCGGAGTTCAAGGAGCGCTACGGTTTCACGGGCGCCGCGCAGAAGTAAGTGGGTTTACCGCGCACCGTCTCCGGCGAACGACCGGCACAGCGCCGCGGGCGTTGACGACGCGCCGCCCGCCACGAACGTCATCGCGTGTCCTCGTCCGCCACCACTTCGGCCGCCTCCGGCGCCGCACCTTCTGCTGCCGCCACGGCCGCCGCGCGCGTCTCAGCGCGGTCGGGCGCCTGGGCGGCGGCGTTCTGCTATTTGTTGTGGGGCGCGTTTCCGCTGTATTGGAAACAGCTCTCCGCGATCAATCCCGTTGAGCTGATCGCGCATCGCTACGTTTGGACGTGCGTCGTCGTGCTGGTTTTTATTTTTGGTCAGGGGCGGTTCGGTGAAGTGCGCGCCGCGCTTGGCACGGTGCGCGGCTTCGGCCTCAACGCCCTCAGCGCCGCGCTTCTCACCGGCAACTGGCTTGTCTACGTCTGGGGCGTCAACACCGGCCACGTCATCGAGACGAGCCTCGGCTATTTTCTGGTGCCGCTCGTCAACGTCGCCGCTGGTCGCTTCATCCTCCACGAGCATTTGCGCCGCGTCCAATGGCTCGCGATCGGTTGTGCGGCCGCCGGAGTGGCATTGATGATTTTCCAGCTCGGCCATCCGCCGTGGATCGCGCTCACCCTCGCCGTGACGTGGGGCGGCTACGGCCTCATGCGTAAACAATCGCCGCTCGGCGCGCTCACCGGCCTCACCGTCGAGACGGTCCTCATCGTGCCGCTCGCGCTCGCGTTTTTGATTGGGCGGCACCGCGCGGGGCTTGGGGCGTTCGGCCATGTCGACGCGCTCTCGCACGCGCTGATCTTGGGTGCCGGCATCATCACCGCCGTGCCGCTCGTGCTCTTCGCCTATGCGGCGCGCCGCATCCGGCTCTCGACGCTCGGGCTGCTCCAATACCTCGCGCCCACCGTGCAATTCGCGATCGGCGTCGCCGTTTACCACGAGCCTTTTTCGCGGGACCGCGCCGTGAGCTTTGCGTTTATCTGGGCCGGCCTCGCGCTCTACACCGCGGACAATCTCTGGGCGCAGCACAAAGCGGCACGATAATTCGCGATTGCCGCCGGGCGCCGCAACCGGCGGAGTGGCTCGGCCGTCATCCTGCGGCACCCCCGTTGGAAAACCAAGGCCCACCCACCTTCCTTGGGTGAAACCGCGCTACCCTCGCCATGAAGAAGCTATTCCCCGTCCTTGCGCTCACGTTCGTCGTGGGCCTCTCCGCAGTCGCCGCGCAAACCCCGGCCCCCACGGCCACGGCCGCTGAAAAAGCCTTTCCGGAAAAGTCCGGTTCGCTGCTTACCCCACCGCAGGGCACGCTGACCGTCACTCCCGCCGCGTCCGCGTTGGCCAAAAAAGCCGACGCCTCTGCCCCGATCGAAAAAATCGACACCACCGGCGGCTTCCGCCGGAAACACGAAGCCTTCCTCGCTCGCGGCAAGGCCGGCCCGATCGGCGTGCTCATGCTCGGTGACTCGATCACCGAGGGCTGGAATGGCGCCAACGGTGCGCGCAACCACATCTGGGAAAAATTCTACGGCGCGATGCAGCCCGCGAACTTCGGCATCGGCGGCGATCAGACCCAGCACGTCATTTGGCGAATCGAAAATGGCGAACTCGACGACATCCACCCGAAGGTCGTCGTCCTGATGATCGGCACGAACAACACGGGCGGCCACACCGCCGAGGAAATCACCGCCGCCAACAAAAAAATCGTGGAGATGATCCGCGCGAAAATTCCGGAGACCAAGGTGCTGCTGCTGGGAATTTTCCCGCGCGGCGCGCGCAAGAACGCGCAGGGTGTCGTCACCGAGGCGGCCATTGCGGGTGCGGCCAAGGTGATGGAAAAAATCACCGCCGTGAATGCCGAGCTCGCCCAACTCGACGACGGAAAAAATGTCCGCTACCTCGACATCGGCGAAAAATTCCTCGGCCAGGACGGCAAGATTCCGTGGCAGATCATGCCCGATCAACTTCATCCGACCGCCGCCGGCTACCAACTCTGGGCCGAGGCGATGCAGCCGCGGCTGACCGAGATGATGCAGTAGCCGGCGTTTCGTCGATTTATCCTCGCCACGGCACTGGGCCGGGACTCAGCTCCGCGCCGATCCAGTGCAACGTTCGCGCCTCAGGCTACACGCGCGAGTCTCGATTAGACCACCGACCCACCATGAACCACTCACGGATAAATTCCGCGCGCGCCGCTGGGCGCGCCGGACTGTTCGCGGCCTTCAGCGCCGCTGTTCTCGCCGCCCAAGACCCGGTCAAGCCCGACGAGAAAAAACCGGCGAAGCCCAATGAGGAAGCCGCCGGCGCCGAGCCGGCCAAGCTCGCGGCGTTTACCGTCACCGGTTCGCACATCGCGCGCGTCGATTACGAGACCCCCTCGCCCGTGCTCACGTTCAGCTCCGCCGAGATCGAGGCCAAGGGTTACACCACCCTCGGCGAATTCGTCTCGACGCTCTCGTTCAACAATAACCAGACCAACTCCGAAGTCACCACCGGCAGCTTCGTCAGCGGCACCGGCACGAGCAACCCGCGCGGCCTCGGCTCGAACCGCGTCCTCACGCTGGTGAACGGCCGGCGCGGCGTCCCATTCGCGCTGACCAACGGGATCAACGGCACGCCCGTGACCGTGTTCAACTTCAACAGCATCCCATCGAGCGCGGTGGATCACATCGAGTTCCTCAAGGACGGCGCCTCCGCGATCTACGGCTCCGATGCGATCACCGGCGTCTATAATATCATTCTCAAAAAGAATTATTCCGGCTCCAACGTCGACCTCAGCCTCTCGAACTCGCCGCACCACGATATGCTCAACCGCCGCGCGTCCGTCTCCACCGGCTTCACGCGGGACGGCTGGTCGATCTTCGCCTCCGCGTCGCACCGCCTCCAGCACTCCAGCTATATTCAGGACTACGGCACCCACTCCTCGTTTTTCGGTTACATGGGCGCGCGCGGCACCGACCAGTTCAGCACGATCAATTTGCCCTCCTACGTCACCTTCACGGCCGCGCAGGCGACCGCGGCCGGCCTCCCTTCGGCCGGCATTTACATCATCCCCAATGCCGTGCAGACTGCCAACCCGAAGAAATCCGACTTCGTGTTTGTCGGCACCGCCACCACCCAGATTCCCGTGGTCAACCGCTTCAATTTTGGCCCGGTCACGCAACTCCAGCCCGACGTCGAGCAATACAGCGGCTACGCGAGCCTCGAGAAAAAGTTTAAGAACGGCCTCACGGCCTTCGGTCAGGTCACGTTCTCCCGCAGCAAGACCTACACGGACTTCGGCCCCTACGGCTCCAGCACCACCCTCAACGGCCTCACGCTGACCGCCACCAATCCCTACAATCCCTTCGGCATCAATCTCACTGCGGGTGCGGCCACGCCCACCGCGTTTACCTTACGCAGCGGCGACACCCACCAGCACCGCCAGACGCGTGACACGGCCGCGACGTTTCTCGCTGGCGTGCGCGGCACGACGTGGAAAAATTGGGAATGGGAATCCGCCGTGAACTACGGCGTCGATCGCGCCATCCGCTTCACGGAATACTTCGCGTCGAGCGCGCTCAACGGTGTGTTCGGCGGCACGACGCGCGCCACCGCCTTCAATCCCTTCGGCCCCTCCGACAATCCGAATATTCTGCGCGCCATCCAGTCCTACGTGCCCGAGCGCAACAATATCGTGGACTCGTTCAGCTACGATCTCGCCGCCTCAGGCAAGCTCTGGCAGATTCCGCTGCAAGACGCCGGCGAACTCGGCGTCGCGACCGGTTATGAATTTCGCGAGGAAGACCTGCGCGGCCACCCCGACACCACGACCACCTACGTCGGCTTCACCCCGAATCTCACCTTCCATGGCCGCCGCCACGTCAATTCCGCCTACGCCGAACTCTCCCTGCCGCTAAAAAAGTGGTTGGAGGTGCAGCTCGCCGCCCGGCATGAATACTACAGCGACTTCGGCCACACCACGAAACCGAAGGTCAGCGCGAAGCTCAACCTGCCGAAAAACAAATTCGTCAATGTCCTCGTCCGCGGCTCCTACTCCGAATCGTTCAAGGCGCCCGACCTCGGCCAGACGCACCAGACGCGCACCATCGCCTCGACCACGCTGAGCAGCGATCCGTTTCGCCCGGGCGACGGCGCGCGAACCGTGCGCGTAATCCAAGGCGGCAACGCCGACCTTCAGCCGGAACAAGGCAAGATTCAGTTCGTCGGCGTCGTGCTTGAGTTCCCGGCGATCCAAGGCCTCAGCCTCACCGCCGAATACTTCGATCACAAAATCAATGGCGCCATCCTCACGCTCACGCAGGCCTTCTTGCTCTCGCCCGACGGCCTGGCGCAATTCCCCAACGCCATCCGGCGCGGACCCAAACTCGCCACCGATCAGCCGAGCTGGCTCGGGCCCGTCACCGACTACGATGGCATCTCCCAAAATCTCGGCTACCAGCTCTCGCAAACTTGGGATTTTGGCGCGCGCTACAACTACCGCACCGAACGCTACGGCTCGTTCAACCTCAACGCCGACGCCACGCAGCTCGTCAAGCGCGGCTCCGACTCCAAGCTCGGCGCCGGTTTCTCCAATGTCACCGGCCGCTACAACGCCCCCATCTGGCGCGGCAACTACGGCGTGAACTGGCGCTACAAAAACTTCAACACTTCGGTGACGAGCGATGTCATCGGCAAGTTCTTCAACAACGGTTTCGCCGGCGTGACCTTCGGCGAAGACGTTTACGCGATCGTCAACACGGCGGTCACCTACCGCGGCTTCAAGCACTACGTGGTCACGGTCGGCGCGAACAACGCCCTCAACCACCGCCCGCCGCAAAACGGCCTCGCCAGCTCCGGCTTCGGCTACGATGAGCGCGGCGTGGACGCCATCGGCGCCAACGGCATCCTCCTCAATCTTCGCGTGCGCCGGGATTTCTAGCTGAGCGTCGCTTCGGCTCCCCGTGCGGGGCCGAGGTGATGCCCCCGCTGCTCACCGAAATGATTAAGTAGACCGACCGCTTGCGGATGCTTAATCAGCGCGAGCAAGCTCGCAGCCGACCTTCGCCGCGCTCAATTTCCGGCCGGCGGCTTCGGCGCCGGCGCGGCGGTGGCGAGCATTTCTGCAGCGAGCTTCGCGGCCTCGGCGGCCGTGATCGTGAAGCCGGGGGCGATCGAGCGCGTCGCGGGGTCGGCGATCAGCCAGCGGCCCCACTCGACATATGGCGCGTCGTCGGGCAGATCCGCCGACGGGCGGCGCACCGTGGCGATGCGCTCGGCCGCCTCGGTCGCGGGCTCCATTCGACCCTCGTCGCTCAGGCGCCGGCCGGCACAAATCGTCGCGAGATCATGCAGCCACTCCGGCACGGGCGCATCGCCCGCCGGCGGCACGGACCAGAGGTTTAAGAAATATTGGCCATCTCGGTGCGAAGATCGCGATCGTCGGGGCTGAATTCCGCGGTCACCACCCGCGTGTCAGGATGCACCAGCGTTTCGGACAGCGGCTCGAGCGTGGCCGCGTCCTAGATCCGCGCGCCGGCCGCGTTCGCGCCGGTGACGATCCGGCGGCCGTCATGGCTGAACCGCGCCGAGCGAGTCGTATTGCCGGACTCGATCGCCGCGGCGATCGGCTCCCGCTTGCGCCCGCCGAACAGCCGCGCGCCGTCGCCTGAGTTGGTTACAGCCACGCGCCGGCCATCCTCGGAGAACACGATTTCGACGATCTGGGCGAATCACCCGACGCTCCTCGATATATTCAAGCAAGTCGTCCCAGAAAAAATCCTGAGCCGGAGCGGAAGCGTGGGAAAGCACAGCGGGAAAAGGCTTTGGGACTACACGTGCGCAACCGTTGCCGGCCAACAGTTTCTCCCGCAAAGACATTGGACCGGCTTGCTGCTTGCGCCTGCAGGTCCGGCTTTACGCCCGACGTGTCGGGGGTAAACCCCGACCTATAAAACCCGCCCACCGTGCGCTCAGAAATCGTCGGCGTCCGTCTTCGGGTGCGCCTTGAAAAACGCGGCGCGCACCGGCGCGGGCATCGGCGAGTTCGGGCCGCGCACACTGCGCCAGACAATTTCGTTCAGCACGATGTCGTCGACCTTGTCGGGTTCCGAAAAATCCATTTTCTGCGACTCCCGCGCGCCCCACGCGAATTTCGTGTTGCGCGCCTCGACGTCCACTTGCGTCGGCCGCGCCGTAAAGGCCGTGAGATCGACCGACTCGGCGAAGGACAGCCACATCGGGGTCGCCGCCGCGTCGAACTGCGACATCGGTTGCAGCCCGAGAATCAGCTCCATCGTTCGCAGCATGCTCGTCGTCGAATAGAGCGTGGAGTCGACCGCGCGCCGTTTCGTGAACGGGCTGATCAGGAGCGCGGGCATGCGGTGCGCGTCGATGTGATCGGGGCCGTTCTGCGCATCGTCCTCGAGCACGAAGATGGCCGTCTCCGCCCAGAATTTCGAATGCGTGATCGCCTCGACGATGAGGCCGAGCGCGCGATCGTTTTCGGCCACCATCGCCGTCGGCGTATGCGCCCCGACCCGGACGCCTTCCGTGTGGTCGCCACCGAGCCGCACCACTTGGAGCCGCGGCATGCCGCCTTCGGTCTCGTAGCGATGCAACTCCGCGATGAGACGAGCGGCTCGCTTCACATCCGGATAGTTGAGATCCCATGGTTTATAATAGGGGTCGATGTGATCGACGAGCACGGGCAGCGCCGGCTCGGCGAGCGTTTTTCCGTTTCGCGACGTGCTGCAAAACTCGCCGTAGCTCCGGTAACTCACGCCGGCCAGCGCCGCACGATCCCACAGGTAACCATTGGCCGGAAACGCCGCGGGATAATGCCCCTCGGCGGGGTGATCGTATTTTTTCTTTTCATTATGACCGTAGCTGAACGGCCACATTTTTTCCACAAAGTCGGTCGCGATCGCGCCCATCGTCCATTCGTGACCATCCGCGCTGACCTCGCCGTCGGCGTAGAAATTGTCGAGCAGCACGAACTCGCGCGCGAGCGCGTGCGCATTGGGCGTCACGTTCTCCGGAAACAAACACAACCGCGGATCGCCGTTGCCCTCCCCCATGTCGCCGAAGACCTGATCGTAGGTCCGGTTTTCGCGAATGATGTAGATGACGTTCTTGATCGGCGAGGCGTCGCCGAGTTTGACCGGGACGGGATTGTTCGCGGTGCGCGTGGCCGTCGCGCGGGGGCTCGCGGCGGCATCCAGGGGGCTGCACGTGTAGGCGATCTTGCTCCACGCCCCGAGCTGTTCGGCGCGCTTATCCTTCGCCGGCAAATCGATGATCGAAACCGTGCCCTGCATGAGGGTGCCGATATACTCCGTGAGATTTTTCGGTCGCGGATCGGCCGGGAAGGGCCCGCGCGGATTCGCGGCGGAGGTGAGGCCCTTGCCGTTGGCCACGATCAGTTTTTTACCGTCGAGCGTCACGCGCACGCTGGTCGGAAACCAGCCGACGGGAATGAAACCGAGCGAGGCCGCCTGGCCGCGCGTCGCGAGGTCGAAGACGGCAATGTCGTTGTTGTTGGCGTTGGCGACAAACAGCAGCTTGCCGTCGGGCGAGAGCGCGACGCTGTTGGGCATCGAACCGGGCGGCGAATTCGGAAACAGCGCCGTCGTGAGCGTCTCGGTGATGCGCCCGCTCGCAGTATCGATCACGCTCACGGTATTAAGATTTGCCTCCGCCACGAACAGCCGGCCGTCGGCGCCCAGCACCATTTCGTTGGGATGCTGCCCGACGGGCCAGCGCGCAAGGTCCGCGCCAGTTTTGGCATCGAGCACGAGCACGGCGGACTTCGCCCAGAGGCTGACGAACACGCGGCCGTTTTTTTCGTCTGCCACGCAAGTGTAGGGAAACGGCGCCGCGGGATCCGTGGCGGGCTTGATGCGCTCGCCCTCCGCTTCGGTCGTCGTTGCACCCTCGGCCGCGGCAAACGATCGCGTCCAGAGGGCATGCCCATCGGCCACGGAAATTTTTTCGACGCGCTGCCCCCAACTCTCCGCCACGTAGAGTTCGCGGCCGTTGGCCGACGACGCCATGCCGGTCGGGATGCCCTGCTCTTTGGCCGGACGGAGCGACAACTCGCGCGCCGCGCTCAAGTAGCCGTCCTTGAAATCAAACGCATGAATCGTCTCGAGGCCCGCGCCACTCACGAAGAGGTGTTTGCCATCGGGCGACCAGGTGAGGCCGTAGAACGCCTCGCCGACCGCGACCTGCGAAACCGGCGCATTCGTTTTGACGTTGAGGATGCGCACTTCATGCGGGCCCCACCCGCAGTGCAGCACCGCCGCAAACGTGCCGCCGGGATGCAAGGCGAGGTTGCTCGGGAAATCGCCCACGGGGATTTGTTTTCCCACCGGTCGCAGCGACCACTGGTTGGGCAGCAACACCGAGCCGTCGAGTTGGAAGCCGGGAAGCGTCGTGGCGGGTTTCGCCGCCCACGCGGAAAGACAAATCATCCACGCCGCGCTGGTCAGGCCCGCGCGCCGAAAGCTCGTAGTCATGCGCCGACCCTACGGATCGCCACACCGAATCCAAGCGCAGAGCCGCAAGATTTCCGTAACGGCGCGCCCCCACTCCGGCCGGCGCGTCAGAGTTTTTTGAACTCCAGCACTTCCATCTCGAACACGAGCGTGGCGTTGCGCGGGATCTTCGGGGGCGAGCCGCGCGTGCCGTAAGCCAGCTCCGGCGGGACAATCACGAGGCGTTTCTCGCCCGGCTTCATCTGCTGCAAAATCTGCTCCCAACCCTCGATCACCTGGCCGCGTGCGACGCGAAATGAAAACGGATGCTCGCGGTCGAGATTGCGATCGAACTCCGTGCCGTTGAGCAGCCGGCCGACGTAGAGGACCGCCGCGCGATCGCCGGGTTTGCCGGCCTCGCCCTTGCCCTGCTGCAACACGATGTAGCGGAGGCCCGTGTTCGTCTTCTTCGCCTCCGGCCAGGTCTTCTCGACAAACTCAAGATCCTCTGGCGGCAGCTTCTCGCGTTGGGCGCGCAGCGCCAGCGGCGCAACCAGCATCAGGGTTAGGCACAACAGTCGGACAAAACGCATGGTTTATCCGTGCCATCGGCGCGCCGCCCGGTCAAAGATTTTCCCGCATGAGCCGTCCCCTCGTCGTCATCCTCTGCCCGAAGGAATTCAAGTTCACCGATCACGCCGCAACCGTCGAAGCCCCGTTTCTCGCCGACGTCGCTGACCTGAAGACCGTCTGGCTCGACTTCAACGCCCCTTTCCCGCCCGAGGTGCTCAACGCCCACGCCCTGATTCTCTGGCACGGCCCGCTCGCGACCGCCGCCGTGCTCGCCCAGCTGAAAAACTGCCGCGCGATCATCCGCAACGGCGTGGGCTTCGACAGCGTGGACATCGCCGCCGCCGCGAAGCTCGGCATCCCGGTCTGCAATGTGCCTGACTACGGCACGGAGGAAGTCGCCGACCACGCCCTCGCGCTCACGCTCGCGCTCTACCGCCAACTTTTTCCCCTCGACGCCGAAGCCAAACAGCTCGGCTGGAAAATTGAAAATGCCGCGAAGATGCGGCGGCTCCGCACGCAGACCTTCGGTCTCGTCGGCCTGGGACGCATCGGCACCGCGACGGCCCTGCGCGCGAAGGCCTTCGGCTTCCGCGTCGTCTTCTTCGATCCGTATGCGCCGGCCGGCACGCACAAGGCCGTCGGAATCGAGCGCGTCGGCTCGCTCGACGAGCTGTTGAAAATTTCCGATACGATTTCGATCCACTGCCCACTCTCCACCGAGACGCGCGGGATGATCGGCGAGAAGGAAATCGCGCAGATGAAACCGGGGGCGTTCTTGGTGAACACGGCGCGCGGCGACATTGTGCAAAAAGCGCCGGTCTTCGCCGCGCTCCGCTCCGGCCATCTCGCCGGCGCCGGTCTCGATGTCGTCGAAGCCGAGCCGCTGCGCACCGCCGAGGAAGCGGCGACTCCAAACCTCATCGTCACCTGTCACGCCGCCTTCTGTTCACCCGAAGGCATGGTCGAGATGCGCAGCACCTCCGCGAAGATCGCCCGTGCCGCGGTGCTGGGTGAAAAGGTGTGGAATCGGGTGAACTGAGGTAAGGCGCGTATCCCTAACGCGCCGCGCGGGATCTTCGCACGGACGGAGGCGGCGGGTTAGGGACAACCCGCCCGACCCTGAATCGCTTCGTGTTTCGCCACGAGCGAGAGCGCCCGAGCGAGCAAGGTCTTGCCCGGCTCCATCCGGTGCCACGGCGATGCGCCCGACGGATGCGGCAGCGGGATGCAGTCCGTCGCGCGCCCGCGATAAACGATCGAAAAACTTTTTCCGATCACGTCGTTGAGCGGCGCGACGGGCATGAACTGCGCGATCGCGAGTTTGCCGACGGGCAGCACGAGCGTCGGCTGCAGCAGCGCGAACTCCCGCTCCATCCACGCAGCGCAGTTCGCGATCTCATCGGGCGCCGGCACGCGATCGCCGCCCTCGGGGCGTTTCCCGGGAAAGCAGCGGCACACAGCGGCGAAATAAATCCGGTTGCGCACTTCGTCTTCGGTCCAGCCGAGCGATGCGCTAAACCATTTGAAGAGCGTCTTGCCCGCGGTCCACGCGAACGGCCGGCCGAGCACCGGCTCCTTGTCGCCGGGCGCCTGGCCGACGAGCAGGACTTTGCTCGCAACCGGCCGGCCGACGACGACCGGTTTGTGCATGCGCGGGCAGCGCTGGCACGCGCTCAGTGCGGCGAGATGTTTTTTAACCGCGGCGACCGACGGTGTCGCGCTCACTTCGCGACGGCGATCCAATCGCCGACCGCCTGGCCGAGGACATCGAGCGGAACGTTGCCGGTGCGGAGGACAACGTTGTGGAATTCCTTCATCGAAAACTTCGGCCCCAGTTCCTGCTGCGCCTTCGCACGGAGCCGCAGAATTTCCAGTTCGCCAATCATGTAAGAGCACGCTTGCCCGGGAATCGCGACGTAGCGCTCCACCTCAGATGCCGGGATGCCGTAGTCGATGGCTTGCTGACGCGTCCAATGTTTCGCGTGCAGGCCGGTGTCGACGACGAGGCGGCGCGCGCGGAAAAGCTCCAAGTCGAGCTGGCCAAGCCGGCCCTGCGGATCGCCGTCATACCAGCCGGCCTCGGCGGCCAATCGCTCGGCATAAAGTCCCCAACCTTCCCCATACGCGCTGCTGCCGCCGAAGGCGCGATATTGCCGGAAGCGCGGCATGTCGGGCAGTTCCTGCGCGAGGGCGTTTTGAAAATGATGGCCAGGCACCGCTTCATGGTAAGTCACCGACTTCATCCCCGCCCCGGTCCAGATGGAATTCTCGCGCGCCTCGGGCAGCGGAATCCAGAACACGCCCGGTCGCGTGCCGTCGCGGGCGGGCGCGCTGTAGTGCGCCGCGGCCGTTTTCTCGGTGAACGCCGGCTCCCGTCGCACCTCGACCGGCGCCTTCGGCCGCAGATCAAAAAGCGATTCGGCGCGCTTCTCGGCGTCGCGCACGATCCGCGTGTATTCCTCGACGAGCTTCGGACGCGGGTCGGGCTCGGCCGGCGGACGCAAGCTGTCGCTCATCTTGTCGTAGCGCGCCTGCACCGAACCCTCGGTGTAGCCGAGTTCGCGGAGCAACTTGTCCATCTCGCCCTCGATCTGCGCGACCTGGCGTAAACCGATCGCGTGGATTTCCTCCGCGGTGAGGTTCGTCGTGGTGCTGCCGTGGAGCGCGACAGCATAGGCCTCGGCGCCGTGCGGCAAGCGCCACAAGCCCGCGTCGTTCTTCGCCTCCTGCAACTCCGCGGAGAGCAGCGTGCGCACGCGGGTGAAAGCCGGCACGATGTCCCGGCCCACGATCTTCGTGGCTTCGGCCAGCGCGCCGGCGCGCTCGTCGGCTGAAACATTCTTCAACTTGGCCGTGCGCTCCTCCAGCGAAGTGACCAGCACGTTTTTCTCCGGCGCCGGCTCCAGCAACCGGTCGAGTTGGCCGATGGCGGACGCGAGGAGGAAGCGCGGCAGAATGATGCCCTTCGCCTCCTGCTTCTTCGTCTCGGCGACGCCGAGATCGAGCTGGCTGGCGACCAGCCGCAGGCGCGCGAGGTAATTTTCGACGTCCCGCGGGTTACGCAGGGGATGCGTCTGCGTCAGGAAATTCACGAGCGTGACGTGCAACCCGTAGAACTGCTCGAACACAAATTGGTGATCAACGAGCGGTGCCGCCGAGACGAATTGGTGGAGACTCGATTCCATCCAACCCGCGGACAGGCGCTGCACCGGCGTGAGCTTCGCGCGATCGAACGTCGCGAGTTGCGCGAGGATTTTCCTGGCCTCCGCGACGCGCGCATCCCGCAACACCGGATCGATCGGCAGGCCGCTCGTCACGAAGCGGGCGTCGAGCTTGCGATCGATCGCGTCCTGTTCGGCGCCGAAAAAATACTGCGACGCGGTGGCGCCCTGCGGATTACCGCGCACCCAATCAGCCGCGACGCGCTCCGTAAATGCGTCGAACGACTCCTGGGCGCGGGCCGCCAGCACGTCGAGACCGAGGGAGAGGACGAGGCCGAGGAGAAAGCGAAGTTTCATCGAAGCGGGGAATTTGCCGCGATGAAATGCGAACCCCACCAGCGCGGAAAGGAGATTGTGCACGGCCGGGCACAATGGCTCCGTCGGCGAGCGGCCGGAGCCGCCGGTAACCCCGAACGGGCGTGCAGAGTGGGTCGGTCCACTCGCTGACGCTCGGTCGCTACACTCGACCTGAACGCCGGCTCAGCGGCGACCGCGGTAGCGATTGAAACTGCCCTTGTGCCGGATCTGGCCGGGGAGGCTGCCGCGACCGCGCTGGTGCGTCGGCTCGACCGTGCGAGCGACAAACGCGCGATACGGGAAACCTTCGAGCCGCAGCTCCGGAATCTTCGCGCCGATGAAGCGCTGGATGTCGCGGATGTCGCCGGCGTTTTCCGGTGTGACGAGCGTGAACGCGTCGCCGACTGCCTGGGCCCGACCCGTGCGGCCGATGCGATGCACGTAGTCCTCGGGCTTTTCCGGCACATCGTAATTGATCACGTGCGAGACGCCCGCGACGTCGATGCCACGTGCGGCAATGTCGGTCGCGACCATCACCTCGTATTTGCCGGACTTGAAGCCCGCGAGTGCCTCGATGCGCTGATTCTGCGAGCGGTTCGCGTGCAGCACGGCGACGGAGTGGTTCGCCGCTTTGAGCCGGCGCGCGATTTTGTCGGCGCCATGCTTGGTGCGGGAGAACACGAGCACGCTGTCGAAGTCGGTCTTCGCGAGCAGCGCCTCGAGCAGATCAAACTTTTGATCGGCGGCGACGGGATAGAGGGCGTGTTTCACCGACTCGTTGACCGAGCGAGCGATGCCGATCTCAACCTTGGCGGGATTACGGAGCGCGAAGGACGCGACCGCGGCAATTTCCGGTGGCACGGTCGCGGAGAAAAAGAGCGTCTGGCGCTCGCGCGGGCAGCGCGCGATGATGTCTTTGACGACGGGCAGGAAACCCATGTCGAGCATGCGATCGACTTCGTCGAGGACGAGGATCGTGATGTCGCGGAGCTGGATTTCGCCGGTCTTGATGTAATCCATCAGGCGGCCGGGCGTGGCGACGATGATGTCGACGCCGCGCTTCAGATCGTTGCGCTGCGCCCCGTAGCCGACGCCGCCGAAGACGGCGACCGTGCGGAGATCGGTGAAGCGGGCGAAATCGCGAAACGCGGTTTCGACCTGCGCGGCGAGTTCGCGCGTGGGCTCGAGCACGAGCACGCGGGCGCGGCCATGACTGCCGAGGCGCGTGAGGCTCGGCAGCGCGAACGCGGCGGTTTTGCCCGTGCCGGTCTGGGCGGAGCCGATGAGATCGCCGCCGCCGAGGACGACGGGAATGGCGCGGAGCTGAATGGGAGTCGGATCTGTGTAACCGGCGGCTTGCACGCCGCGGAGAACCGAGTCGGAGAGATTGAGAGCTTTAAAAGGCATGGTGATATCGTTCGGTCATTCTGGGCGCAGCGAAGAATCCAATCGGACATTCGTTGCATTGGTGCAGGCAGGTGCCCGCGAGACTCTTCGCTGTGCTCAGAATGACGGACAAGAGAGCACCCGCAAAAAAGAAAAAGGGACGGAGCCCAAAGGACTCCGTCCCTCGAAAATCAAATTACGCGAAAGCGTAGATTAGTAACGGCGCTCGCCGCGGTCGCCGCCGCCGCCGCCGCGATCACCGCGCCAGCCGCCGCCGCCACCACCGCCGCCGCCACCGGAACGACCGCCGCCGCCGCCGAAGCCGCGACCGCCGCCACCGCCGCCGAAGCCGCCACCCGGGCGCTCTTCCTTCGGACGGGCTTCATTGACCGTCAATTGACGGCCGCCGAGATCGACGCCGTTCATTTTCTCTGCGGCAACCTTGGCCTCATCGGCCGTGCCCATGGTGACGAACGCGAAACCGCGGGGGCGGCCGGTCATCTTGTCCATGGCGACGTAAACGTCGGTGACTGCGCCGAACTGGCCGAAAGCGGCGCGAAGTTCGTCTTCGGTGGTCTTGAACGACAGATTGCCGACGTATAGTTTGGAATTACTCATGTGATGTCTCGTAGATCCACCGTCTGCTGCCAGTCCGTTCCCACCTTGGGTTTCGAAATCATCACTTAAGCCAAACGCTCAGCCAACGACTCACCAGATACTGTCACCTAACGCTTTCTCTAACGATCGAGCCGCCAAGACACACGGGATAGGGTGTAACGCAAGGAAATTCGCGGTTTGGTCCGCGGGGTTAAACCCTCCTAGATCGAATACTTCGCACGGACGTCCTCGGGTATGGGTGTCGCGCGGCCCGTCGCGAGGGTGACCAGCGAATAGTCGCAATGGCCGTCGCAGACGCGCTTTCCGTTGGGCTGCTTGTCGATTTCAAACGCCACCCGGCAGCCGGATTCGGTGAACTGCGCGATCCAGCACCGGACGATCATCCGGTCGCCCCAGCCCAGCGGTCTCTTATATTGAATGGCCGCCGCCGCCATGAACCAGCCCAGCCCGCGTTCGGCAAATGCCTGCATCGACATGCCGTAGTGCTTTTCCATCTGCTCGAACCGCGCCGCGAGCACGTAGTCGAGATACCGCGTCGAATGGACATGCTGGTAGAGATCGATGTCGTCCGGGCGGACCGACAGCTCGGTTTCAAACTTGGAGAAGACGTCCATGAGATGGGGACCTCAGGAAATCAGGAATCAGCCCACCCGCGCGATGACTTTTTCCCGCTTTCCTCCGTTCAACCGTTCCCGAGGCATTCCCTATTCGAACAGCTGATCCATCACGCGGCGGTCGCGCTTCATCGGGCGGCCGCTGCCCTTTTCCCGCGCGAGCACCTGCTGCAACCGATCGACCTTCACCTTCTCCCATTCCGAGGCCGGGGTAAGGTCGGTGCAAAATTCCGCGACCAGTTTCGCGCCGACGCGCGATCGCGGCACGCCGACCACCTGCAGGGTCCGCGTCATCAGTCCAAGCCGCACCGCGACGACTTCGCCCGCGTGCACGTCACGGCCTGGTTTCGCCGGCAGCTCATTGACCATCACGCTGCCGGCGCGACACGCATCGGCCGCGAGGGACCGTGTCTTGAACGCGCGCACCGCCCACAACCACTTGTCGAGGCGCGCGGCGGAATCGGCGGCGGGTGGCGTCACGGTAAAAATGAGGAGCGGCGGCTTCCCGGTTCGACCGGCTCAGGGCCCCGAGCCGGTCGAAGCGCAGCCGCCGCGTTCAGCGGCGGGAAGCCCGATGCCACGGCTCAGGTGCCCTTGTTTTTCACCACGCGGAATTCCTGCCGCAGCCAGCTATCGAGGAGATCTTTTTCGAAGCGCAGTGGATCGTTTCGGTCGATCGAGAGCGTCATCATGAAGCCCATGTCGCGCAGATGGCGGTCGCCCTGCTTAAGCACGGTGCCGTCGGCGCCGGTCAACTGAAACGCCAGCTTCATGTCCGGCGGATAAATATCCTTCACAATGCGCACGTCGGCCATCGAACCGCCGCGCCACGGCTCAAACTCCCCCGCGAGATCCACGTCGGTGAACGTGATCTTCAATTGCTGGCCGGGCGCCAGCAGGCGGTTCGCCTGCTTGATGAGATAGCTACGGAGCTCGCCCAGCGTGGCGTTACGCTCCTTCTCGGAGTCGCCGAACGAGCGGTTGGAGACATCAGTGAATTTTTCCGGCTCAAAAAAAACCACCTCGGTCTTGGGCAGCCCCTTGACCGGGTCGAAGGCGTGCACCGCGCTCGCGGCCCCGAGGCCCAGCGCGGCAATGAGGAGTAAGCGGTGGGTTTTCATGTTAGTAAGACGAAAGGTAGCACAGAATTGTTCCAACGCTAGCCCGGCGAAGCGGGACGCCGCTACGTCCCCGACTGGCAGAGGCAGGACGACGTCAGCTCGAGGTCGGATTTCGCCCAAATCTTTTTGAAACGCGCCTCGAGATCCGCGGCTTCGGTAGCGTCTTTCTTTTGCCGGCGCAGGCTGCGGGCGAGGCCGAAGAGCGACCAGCCGTTCTCCGGCAGCCGCGCGAGATCGTCGCGGTAAACCTGCTCGGCCTCGGCGAAGCGGCCGCGCTGCATCAGCGCGGCGCCGAGCGCGTGGCGCACCGGCATGATCCAGCCGGGCGGCTCGTCGTAGCGCATCGCGTCCTCCGCTTTGATCGCTTCGCGCAATTTCGCGAGGCCCTCGTCGATCTTGCCCTCCCGCACCGCGATCTCGCCTTCGATCATCGGCGTCAAGATCGCGAAGATCGCGGGAGCCGGATTGGCGCCCATCGTATGATCGACGGGCGTTTTCTTCACCGCTTCGAGATACGCGGCGAGTTCGGTGCGCGCCGCCGCCGGCGCGCCTTTCGCCGCCAACGCAATTCCGCGCGCGCCGAGCCGCATGGCGCGAGAGAGCGGCTGCCAATCGGGATAATCCGGCTCGGCCAGCACGTCGTCCCAGCGGCCGAACCGCACCAGCACCTCGATCGGCGTGCAGGTCATCCCTTCGGCGATGCCCGCGAACTCCTTGAGCACATCCTCCGGCATTTCGGCGACCATCGTGCGCGCATGGCTGAGCGCGAGTTCACGCTGGCCGGTCATCACCGCGGCCCACGTGAGCATCTGGTGATCGTGGGCGTTGTAGAACACGAGCATCCCGCGCGGCGGGCCGGAGTTCGCCCGCGTGCGCCCCGCGGCGGCGACCGCCTTCAAGTTCGCCGTGATCGCCTCGTGCCAGTGGCCGACGCGGATGTCGATGTGCGAAGGCATGTGGACATTGTGCGCGAGCGCCGGTTGCAAATCGCGCAACCGATCCGCCGCTGGAATCGCGCGCTCGGGGCGCGGCGACGCCTCGACCGCGTGGATAAAGAGGTGATTCGCGAACGGATGGTTGAGGTCGAGCTTCAGCGCCGCATCGAGCGTCGCGAGAATTTCGTCGGTGCCCGGCTGCGCCACACCGTCGGGCGTCCACTGATCCCACGGACGCAAATCCATCATCGCTTCGGCAAAGAGGACCGCGACATCGACGTCGCGCGGAAAATTTTTCCAGACCTCGCGCATGGCGTCAGCATAGGCCTGGTCGAGCGGACTGCGATCGACGGGCTGGGGACTAGCGTAGCGTTTCGCAAGCGCGACGATGAGCGCTCGCTCCACGGGCGAAGCGTGCTCCGCGTTTTGCTGCGCGAGCGCAAGTTCCTTCCACGCTTCCTCGGCCGCGGGCGGCGGCACCATCGGCAGGTTGATGTGCGGGCCGTTCGCGAACGCGATGCCCCAGTGGGCCATCGCGCACGCCGGATCGAGGCGCGCGGCTTCTTTGAATGATCGGACCGCGCCGCCATGCTGGAAGCCGAAATAGAGCTTCAGCCCTTGATCGAAATACTTCTGCGCTTCAGGGGAAGCCGTCGTGATTTTGCGCGTGTGCGCGCTGAGGCCTTCAAGCAGGCGGACTGGGAGTGGATCGGGCTGGGCGGAAAGCGCCGGCAGCATGGCCAGCGCAAGGAGCAAGGGAAGCGGGGATTTCATGCGGACCTTTTATCGATGGGGTAAACGAAAACGTCAGCGACCCGAAACCCGACGAGCAAATTTCAGGTGCCCGGCTGGCAGAGGCACGACGACGTTAGCTCGAGGTCGGCTTTCGCCCAGACTTTTTTGAAACGTGCTTCAACAGCGGTGGCTTCGTCGGGATTTTTCTTTTGCAGCCGCAAGGCCCGGCCGAGGCCATAAAGCGACCAGCCGTTGTCGGCGTAGCGCGCAAGGTCCGCGCGATAAACTTCCTCGGCCTCAACGAAACGCCCGCGCTCCATCAACGCCGCGCCCAGCGCCTGCCGAACAGGTTGCGCCCACGCCGGCGGTTCGGCGTAGCGGAGCTTGTCCTCGGCGACGATCGCTTCGCGCAAGGCGGCGAGCGCGGGCTCGAGCTTGCCTTCGCGAATCAGAATTTCGCCGTCGAGCAGCTTGGCGCCGATCGCGAGAATGTCCGGGAGCGGATTCTTGCGGTAGACCGCGCCGGCCGGGACTTTCCCACAGGCCGCCAGAAAGGCTTTTTCCTCGGCGCGCGCGCCGACCGGATCGCCCTTCGCGGCGAGCGCGATGCCGCGCACGAGATACCGCCACGCGCGCGCGTGAAAATATTTCTCCAGGGGTTCCGGCTCGGCGAGAATCTGCTCCCATTTACCGAAACGCTTCATCACCTCGTAGTGCATCGAGAAATAGCCGTCGCCGATCGTCGAGTCACGGCCCCACTCGGCCGGCATATGAGCGAAGAGATCACGCATGATGCGCGCGGCGAGTTCGCCCTGACCCGACATCATCGCGGCGTAGCAGAGCATGTGATAGTCATGCCCCATGTAGTTGAGATAGCCGCTGAGCGGCTGTCCCACGACTTCACGGTAGCGAAGATCGACCGCGATCGCGCGCTGGTTGGCGACGATGGCATCTTCCCACCGGCCACAGCGCACGTAAATGTGCGACGACATGTGCACCATGTGGCCGAGGCCGGGCGTGAGTTCGCGCAGCATGTCCGCCGCCGCCTCACCGCGCTCCGGATGCGCCGAGGCTTCGTTCGCGTGCACCGCGAGGTGATTCGCAAGCGGGTGGCGCGGATTTATTTTCAGCGCCGCGTCGAGCGCGGTGAGCAATTCTTCGGTGCCGGGTTGCGGCGCGCCATCCTTCTGCCAGAGATCCCACGGGCGGAGCATCATCATGGCATCGGCCAACATCGTGCCGATGTCGGCGTCGGTCGGGTGCGCTTGCCAGGCTTCGCGCATCGCGACCACAAAGGCTTCATCGAGCGGACGCCGCGGCGCTTTCGGATCACGGCTGAACCGCACCTTCATCGCGCCGATGAGCGCGCGCTCGGCCGCGGTGCACGGCGCGGAATATTTTTCCGCGGTGGCGAGTGCCTCCCACGCGAGTTGCGCGCGTTCGGCCGAAACACCCGTGGCGTTGATGTGCGGGCTGCACGCCAGCGCCACCCCCCACCACGCCATCGCGCATTCCGGATCGAGCTGCGTCGCGCGCTGCATCAACCGCAGGCCTTCGTCGTGATTGAAGTTCGTGATGAAGGCCACGCCTTGATCGAAGTAACGCTGGCCGAGCGCCGAGGCTCCGGTAATCGCGCGGGTGTAAGCACCCGTGCCTTCGAACAACGGCACCTCTTTGGCCGGATCCGCCGTCGCCGCCCGCGCGGTCGAAAAAAACGCGAGGGCGAGCAGCGCCACCGCAAAACCGATCAATCGAAGGAAGGTGCGCATGGTGGGATGGGGGCGACGGTGCGTTGACTATTTTTTTTCGGGATAAACCGCCACGGCCTCAATTTCGATCAGCCAGTCGGGGTTCACGAGGGCGGCGACGCCCACGGTCGTGCGCGCGGGCTTCACCGGGTTTTCCTTCGTGTTAAAGACTTCGCCGTAGGCCCGGAACCACGCGGGGAAATCCGGCTTGCTGCTCTTCGTTGCATCCGGCGCCACGTAGATGCGCAGGAAAACCACGTCCGCCAGCGTCAGGCCCTGCTTCGCGAGCACGGCGGCGAGACTTTTCAGGGCGGCGCCACTTTGCACGTAGGTATCGCCGTAACGGTCGTAGAGCGTCGTGGCTTCCTTCTTGATCACAGGCGCACCAAGGCCGCTGGCGCAAAAAAATGCCCGGCCCGCCGGCACGCCCACGCCGCTGGCGAACGGCACCGTAGCCTCGCCGGTGAAAACCACGGTCGCCGGCGGCTCGGCCCGCGCAAAAGCGACGGCCACTCCAAATAACACGGCGAAGCGAAGACGGGAGCAGGATGAGTTCATGAAAAAAGGGCGGCCGCGCCGGAGTCCGCGCGAAAGGCAGACGCGTTCAGCCACCCCGGTGCTAGCAATTGCCATGCGGGGTGACGAGACGCTTTTCTTTTTTCCCATTCCGCGTAGAGTCCTCGGCCGCTCCCTCCATGTTCGCCAACCTCGTCCAACTCATCACCGGCCGGCCGCCCCCGCCGGAAATCGGGCGGTCCGCGTTTATCGAGGAGGTGCACGTCACTCACGCCACCCCGCGCGACCCGCGGATCCTGCGGCTCATCGCCATCTGCTGGGTGCTAATCGCGGTGAAGCACATCGGGATCATCTGGGCGGTGTCGCGCTACCATATCCCTTTTCACCAGCTCTGGATCAATTTTCCGACGTGGCTGCTCGGATTGCTGGCAACCGTGATCTACTACAGTCGCACGCGGCGCGGGTGAGTGTCATTGCGAGGAGCGAAGCGACGGAGCAATCCAACTGAATCGCCCTGGCTCCTTCGGCGCCTCGCGCTGACCAAGCAGTGCCCGCAGCGGCCTAACGCTGGATGCGCGCGGAGCCGCCCTTCGCGAACGCGCGCACTTGATCCGCCGTGGCCATCGTCGTGTCGCCCGGGAAAGTCGTGAGCAACGCGCCGTGCGCCCAGCCAAGATTAACAGCCTCCTGCGGCGATTCGCCGCTGAGCAGGCCGGAGAAGAATCCCGCCGCGTAGCCGTCGCCGCCGCCCACGCGATCGATCACGTCGAGTTCGCAGGTCGGTGAAACATAAGTCGCGCCGTCGATCCAGGCGACCGCGCCCCACGAGTGGCGGTTGGTCGAGTGCACTTCGCGGAGCGTCGTGGCGACGATTTTGATGTGCGGGTGCTTCTTCGTGACGTTGCCCATCATGCTAAAGAATGCGCTCGGATCCAATTTGGACTTCGCGGCGACTTCCGGTCCGGGGATGCCCAGACCGAGCTGCAGGTCCTCCTCGTTGCCGACGAGCACGTCGACATGCTTGATGATGCGGTCGAGCACAGCGATGGCGCGCTCGTGGCCGCCGACGATATTCCAGAGCTTGGCGCGATAGTTGAGATCAAACGAAGTGACGGCTCCCGCCGCCTTCGCCGCCTGCATACCCTCGATGATTACTTCGGCCGTCGTCGTCGAGAGCGCGGCGAAAATTCCACCGCTGTGAAACCAACGCACGCCACCGGCGAAAATTTCCTGCCAGTTGAAATCGCCCGGCTTGAGCTGCGCGGCGGCCTCGTTGCTGCGGTTGTAGAACACCACCGGCGCCCGCACCCCCTGTCCGCGATCACTGTAAACCGTCGCCATGTTCGGGCCGTGCACGCCATCGTGCTTGAAATGTTTGTAGAACGACGTGACGCCCATCGCGCGCACCCGCTCCGCGATCAGGTCTCCGATCGGATAGTCGGACATCGCACTGGCGACGCCGGTCTTGAGGCGGAAACAATCGGCGAGATTCGCGGCGACGTTAAACTCGCCGCCACTGACGTGGATCTCGCAGGAGGTCGCCTTGCGAAAGGGATAGATGCCGGTGTCGAGCCGGTGGACGAGGGCGCCGAGGGAGACGAAGTCGAGGGCCGCGGCAGGGCGGAGGTTCAGGCCGTATTTCATGGGGGAACTGTGGCTCTAAACGATCGGCGAGCCTCGGCCAGAACTTTTATTTTTGCAAAGACGCTCCGGGCCCGCCCTCGATCGACAGGCGATCACGCGCGGGGTTGATGTTTTCACGCGGCCCGTCTTTGTTTGCCCTGCCCTATGCCAAATATCCCCGGTCTCCGCAGTCCTTACGCCAAAGTCGCCCGCCTCGTCTATTTCGGGCGCATGCTCGACAAAATCCGCCTGCACGCCGCGGGCAAATTACCGGTGGCGGACTACGCGACGAATCTTGGCAAGGGCTTCGACAGCCGCTGCTGCAATTTCCTGCGCGTCCAATACGACGAGCTGACGGCTCGCGTGCTGAAGGGCGATCTGACGGACGAGCTGCTCCTCGCGTGGGCCGACGAGCGGGGCGGCAAGCGCACCGACGAGGAATGCGAGGTCTGGAACGGTTTCATGATGAAGCGTTGTTGGCGCGACGTCGGCGCCGAAATTCTCGCGAAGCGCGTCAAGGAAAGTGCGCTGGAGGGAAAGCTCATTCTGACGATGTTCGACTACCTCGATTTCGACGAAGGCCGCGATCCCACGATCGAGCAGGCATGGCTGAAGTAAGCGCGTTCCGTCGATGGTGATTTCGATCATGGACGGGGCGGGCAGCGGCAAGACCACCGGCGACCCCGCGCTCGTCACGCAGCGCATGGCCGGCCGCACCGCGCTGTTCATGAAACCCGGGATGCTCACCTCACAACTCGCGGCCTTCGAGCCACCACACCATGCACTCGCGGTCGACATCACCGGCTCCACCGGGAAAATTGTCGCGGAAATTCGCACGGCGCTGGCACGGAGAAGATATCCCCCATGCACTCAAATCCGATTGTCATTCTGAGCGCACCAAAGAATCCAATGAGATTTCGGCCGCGGTGCACGTTAGCGAATGTCCGGCTGGATGCTCCCAGCCTGCCGCTTCGCTCGGTAACTTCGCTGCGCTCAGCATGACCGACCAAAACCCATGAGCCCCGCCGCCGCCAAACGTTTCCGCCTGCTCGCCAGCGTGCTGAGCGTCCTCGTGCTGATCGCGCTGGTGGCGGCCGGCTGGTTTTATTTCCGGATGCGCGCGAGCCTGCCCCAACTTGACGGCCCGGCCACCGTGGCGGGACTCGGCGCGAAAGTCACCGTCACGCGCGACGCGCTCGGCGTCCCGACCATCCAGGCCGAAAACCGCGCCGACGTCGCCCGCGCCCTCGGCTGGCTGCACGCGCAAGAGCGTTTTTTCCAGATGGACCTGATGCGGCGGCGCCCCGCCGGAGAACTCGCCGAGCTCTTCGGCAAAGCCGCGGTGCCACTCGATCGCTCGGCGCGAATGCACGGCTTTCGCGCGCTCGGTCAAAAAATTCTCGCGCAGGCTTCCGCCCCCCAGCGCGCGTTGGTTGAGGCTTACGCTTCCGGCGTGAACACCGGGCTCACCGCGCTCAAGGCGAAGCCGTTCGAATATTTCGTGCTGCGCGCCGACCCGGCGCCTTGGCGGGCGGAAGACTGCCTGTTGGTAAACTTCGCGATGTGGCTCGATCTGCAGGACGAGACCGGCCGCTACGAGCACACGTTAATGACCCTGCGCGATCAGTTCGGGGGGGAGTCGCTCGCATTTTTTGCGCCGTTGCTCACGCCCGGCGACGCCGCGCTTGACGGCACCACTGCACCCGCCGCACCGCCACCCAGCCCGAAAATCATCGATCTCCGCAAGCGTCCGAAATCGGCGGCGCTCACACCGCGTCCCGCGACTGAACAATTCGCCGGATTTTTCCCGGCGATCCCGCGCGAGGCCGCGGCCGACATCGGCTCGAACGCCTTCGCCCTCAGCGGCGCTCACACCGCAAACGGCGCCGGCCTCCTCGCGAATGACATGCACCTCGGCCTCGGCGTGCCGAACATCTGGTATCGCGCCTCCTTCGAGTTTCCCGCGCACAAAATCACCGGCACCACCCTGCCCGGCACGCCCGTCATGACGACGGGGAGCAACGGCCACGTTGCGTGGGGTTTCACCGTCGCCTACGCCGACACCGGCGACCTCATCGCGCTCGAAATGCTGGCCAGCTCCCGCTCGCTCTATCGCGGCCCCGGCACGGACGTTCCCCTCGAACTCGAACGGCGCAAGGACACGATTCGCGTGAAGGGCGGCGAATCCGTCGCCGTCGAATACCCGTGGTCGATCTGGGGCCCCATCGTCGACCAGACCGATCTGCGCCATCCCCTCGTCTACCGCTGGATCGGCCACGATCCCGCGGCGAGCAATCTCACGTTGGTGGAAATGGAAGACGCGGGCGACGTCGCCGCCGCCGTCGACGTCGCGCATCGCGCCGGCATTCCGGAGCTGAATCTCATCGCCGCCGATTCCGCCGGCAAAGTCGCGTGGACCATCGCCGGCCTGCTGCCGAAACGCGTCGGCTATGACGGCCGTCTCCCCACCGACTGGGCCTTCGGCGATCGCCGGTGGGACGGTTATCTCAAGAGCGAAGATGTGCCGGTGATTATTTCGCCCGCGACCACCACACCGTCCGTCGCGCTGACGACCGAGGGCCGCGTGTGGTCCGCCAATCACCGCGAAGTCGGCGGCGCCGCCCTCGCCGCGATTGGCGACGGCGGTTATGCGCGTCCCCCGCGCGCCGCGCAGATCCGGGATGGGCTGCAGGCGCTCGAACAGGCGACCCCCGCCGCGTTGCTCGCCGTGCAGCTCGATGAGCGCGCGCTGTTTCTCACACCGTGGCAAAAACTCCTCGTCGATTCGCTCACTCCGGCGGCCACCGCGCAGAACTCCTCCCGCGCCGAACTCCGCGCGCTCGCCGCCCAATGGGAGGGCCATGCGAGCACGGAGTCCGTGAGCTACCGGCTCGTGCGCGCATTTCGCGGTGCCGTGATGTCGCGGATCTTCACGCCGGTCTTCGCGCCGTGTCTCGACAGGGATGAGAGGTTCGATTGGGGCCGGCTGAATCTCGAGCCCGCCGCGTGGACCTTGCTCCACGACCGGCCCGCCCACCTCCTCAATCCCGACTTCACCTCTTGGGATGATCTGCTCGTCGCCGCGGCCGACGACGTCGTGACCACGCTGAACAAACAAGGCGTGCCGCTCGCGCGCGCTACCTGGGGCGCGCGCAACACCGCGCGCATCAACCATCCGTTCAGCCGGTTTCTGCCCGCGTGGCTCGCCCGCCCGCTGAACATGCCCGCCGATCCGCTGGCCGGTGACAGCGACATGCCCCGCGTGGTCGGCCCGACGCATGGAGCGAGCGAGCGCTTCGTCGTGTCGCCCGGCCACGAGGCCGAGGGCTTCTTCCACATGCCGGGCGGCCAAAGCGGACATCCGCTGTCGCCGTTTTTCCGCGCGGGCCATACCGCGTGGGTGAAAGGCGAGCCCACACCCTTCCTACCGGGGCCGACGCTACATACGCTGCAATTGTCGCCGTGATTCGGTGGTAGGGCGGGGTCGCCGAACCCCGCCGAATTTTCACCCGCGGCGCGAGCAAGCGGGGTTCGGCGACCCC
>JBBRLB010000024.1:0-56307 GCA_038231575.1 Opitutales bacterium
AAAATGGCCGGGAAGTAGCGGCAATCTAATTTGCTCAGAGTCACTCTGAGCTTTGATAGGGGTTGGTGTGGCCGCCGCGGATTGCAGCCCGCGGCGGCCTTTTTTTCGCTGGCGCCGGACGCCTTCATTCCGCTTTCGACGACTCGAAAAAATCGGACGTCGTAGGGGTCTGATTGGGCTGGTGCCCCGCGGATGGCGGCGGGGATAGTTGCTTTGGTTAACGATAGTGACGGATTCGCCCTCGCTCGCGATCGGGTGCGGCGCGAATTTTCTCGAACCCCATGAGCATCCCCGATTCCTCCTCGCGGTCCCGTCGTCAATGGCTCGAGCGCGTATCCGGTCCCGCCGTCGTTGGGGTGATCGGAGCAGGCGTGCTGACCTCGCGCGCCTCGGCCCAAGCCTCGGGCGACGACATGCTGCTCGGTGCGCGCGTCTATAATGTCCGCGATTTCGGCGCAAAGGGCGACGGCGCGACGCGCGATACCACGGTCGTCCAAGCGGCGATCGATGCGTGCGCGGCGGCCAACGGCGGCACGGTGCTCGTGCCGGCGGGCGATTTCGTGGTCGGCACGCTCGAGCTGAAGAGCAACCTCACTCTTCACCTCGCGACGAAGGGCCGGCTGCTCGGCAGCGGCGCCCCGAAGGATTATCACGCGGGCAAAGGCATTCCGCCGAGTAACGGCAACGTGGTGCTGCTGGGCGCGGCGGGCTGTGAGAACATCACCATTGAGGGCAACGGCACGATCGATGGCAACGGGCTGAAGTTCTGGACGGGGCAGGGCGACAACACCGGCCCGGGGCAGAGTCGCGTCGGGGCCTACGTGGAGCGGCCGCACCTGATCGTGTTTTCGAAGTGCCAGAACGTGCGGCTGCGCGACGTGTTTCTCACTGCGAGCGCCTACCACTGCACGCGCGTGCTCGATTGCGAGCGCGTGTGGTTCGACGGCGTGCGCATCTTCAATCGCGTCAATAAAAACAACGACGGCTTCCACTTCAACAACTGGCAGTATGTGCACGTGACGAACTGCGACATCAAATGCCAGGACGACGCGTGCGCGCTGTTCGGCAGCAACAAGTGGGTGACGGTCACAAACTGCACCTTCAGCACGCGCTGGGCGATTTTCCGTTTTGGCAGCGGCGAGTCGGAGAACATCACCGTTTCAAACTGCCTGATCTATGACACGTTCGGCTGCGCGATCAAAATGGGTGCGGGCGGACGATCGCGGCACGAGAACATCTCCTTCTCGAACATCATCATGAAAAACGTGACCGGGCCTATCTCGCTCGGGTTTCAGGCGAACGGGCGGCCCGGCGGCCGCGGCGACTCCACCGGTGGAAACCGCGCCGCAGCCGGTGACGGGTTTTGTGCGCAATATTTCTTTTAATCACATCCGCGCCCACGTTACGGCCAAGGGTCAGCAGTTTTCTGACATGCACTGGGATCAGGCGTATCGGGAAGGCGAGGAGCGCACGTGCATCACGCTTAACGGCGTCGGCGACGCGTTTTTGGAAAACATCAGCTTCAACGATGTGCATGTTACCTACGAAGGCGGCGGCACCGCGGAGGACGCGAGACTGCGGGACGTGCCGAAAGTGGCCGGCGAGTATTTTCAAATCGGCCCGCGGCCCGCGTATGGACTCTACGCGCGCAATGTCCGCGGACTCACCTTGAACAACGTGCGCTTTGAAGTGACTAGGCCCGACCTGCGGCCCGCCGTGATTTTTGATCACGTGAGCGACGCGTCGGTCAACGGCCTCGTAGCGCAGGGCAATCCCGACGCGGAATCGTGGCTGCGCTTCATCGCGACACGTGACGTGCTCCTGACGGCGACGCGCGTGCTGACACCGGTGGCGGTGGCGCTGCGCGTCGAGGGCGTTGACTGTGCGGGCATCATGATCGATGGCGGCGATCTTTGGAAGGCGGCGAAGGCGCTGGCGATCGCGGATGGCGCGACCGCGGGCGCGGTGACGTGGCGAGCGTGAGATATTCTGCCGCCGCCCATATTTCTTCGTTATTCCGAGCGCAGCGACGTTACCAAGTTTAGCGACAGGCTTGGGTCATCCACGCGTTTGGGCACGGCAGTGTTCGTTCCTCTGGATTTTTCGCTGCGCTCCGAATGATCGACCAACCGGGCCGCCGCTACTTCACCGGCGGCGGTGCGCTGAGCACGCTCGACTTCTTGTTGTTCGACGGCACGGCGTCGGTGAGGCCGGCGGGGTTCACGAGCTGCGTGACAAATTTCATCGAACTGGCCGCGGCGAGCGCGGTCGGCGTCACGGGGACTTTTACCACGTAGCTTGCGCCGGCCGCGAGCGACGGGATGAGTTTCGTGCTGCTCGTGCCGGCGGCGTCGATCGCAAGCGTGAGGCCGGTCACCGGAATACCGCTGCGATTTTGCACGACAAAATCCATCTCGTGATGGGCGGCGTCGTAGTAATGGCTCGAGACGGCGGTATCGATGCGCGAGAGATCGGTTCGGTTCATCGCCCAGCCGAGGTTGAGGATGCCGTGGCCGTAGTCGGCGTCATCGCCGGGCGCGCCGGCATCGCTCGTGGTCTGCTGCAGGACCGACCAAGCCTGCTGCGGGGTAAGCGAGGGAGTTTGCGACAGCACGGCGGCGATCGCGCCGGCCACGAGGGGCGCGCTGATCGAGGTGCCGTCGACGGTGGCGCGCTGGCCGTTGAGCCACGCGGTCTGCACGCCGTAGCCGGGCGCGGTGATCTGGAGCTGGGGGCCGGAGTTGGAGAACGTGACCTGTTGCTCGGCCGCATCGATCGCGCCGACGGACACGACACGGGCATCGGCGGCAGGCCACGTGAGCTGCGAGGCCTGATCGTTGCCGGCGGCGGCGACGATCACCGAGCCGTGTTCGCTCGCGTAGGCGATCGCGGCGTCGAGCGCGCCGGAGGTCGCGTAGCCGCCGAGGCTGATGTTGATGACTTTGGCGCCAGCGTCGGTCGCGGCCAGAATGGCCTGCGCGACGGTGAAGAGATCGCTCGCGCCGTTGGCGTCGGTGACGCGGATGCTGAGCAGGTTGGCGGCGGGCGCGACGCCAGGCGCGTCGGGTGCGGCGCCGCCGGCGAGCGCGGCGACGGCGGTGCCGTGACCATCCTCGCTGCCGTTGCCCGCCATGGTGCCGAGGCCGATGTCGAGATAGCGGAGACGGTTTTCGCCGAAGGTGGCGTCGCGCGCGATGCCCGTGTCGAGCACGGCGACGGTCACGCCCTGGCCCCACGTCGCGCGCGCAGCGGACGAAAGATCGACGCCAAGAAATTCGAGCGCGCGATTGCCGAAAGGAATCGCGGCGACGTCGGCGCGATCGTCTTTCGCAGGCGGACCGGGAATGGTCATTAGATAATTTCCTGAAACGCCGGAGTAGTCGTCGGCGTTCGCCAGCAGATCGCCGCGCAGGGCGGCGAAGGAGTCATAGTGGACGCGGACGGCGCGGAGGGAGTCGAGCTGGCCGAGGACGGTGAGGCCGGCCTTTTGGGCGCGCGCGAGGAAGCGGCGGTAGGCGGCCTCGTCCTTGAAGGTGAGCAAGCCCTCTTTCGCCCGCGTGTCGGCGCGGGTGAGCAGACGCTCGAGCGACGCGAGCAGGGAGCGGGTGAACGCATCGGGATCGGTGCTCGGCGCCGGGGACCGAGCGGAGGCGATGGCAGGGGTGACGAGCGCGATCGCCCGCGCCTCGCGATGGCGACGGGCACCGGCCCGGTCCTGAACCCACAGCCAGAGGAGCAGCGCCGCGCAGATCGCTCCCACCGCGAGGGCCGCGAGCGGAAGGAGGATTTTTTTCATACGAGGAGTGAGACCGCGGCGCGCACGAAATGTGGCGGCGAAAGGGAGACGTAGCGGGCGAGCAGAAGTTCTATCGCAAAGCGGTGCGGAGCGGAAGATTTGTCTGCGGGTGACGAAAAAGGCCTGTCATTTCGAGCACCGCGCAGTGACCGAGCGAAGCGACCGGCTGGGGGCATCCCCGCGTCCGTCCGCCGTCGCGGCGAGGGATTCTTCGCCGCATTCAGAATCACAAAACTGATCGCCGTTCGGTGCGAAGCCATCCGCGGCGGCACAAAAAAGGCGGCCGCGAATTTCGCGGCCGCCTTGGGAAAAAGAAACGCAGTCGCGCCCCGGTCAGAACCTGATGCGCAGCGTGGTCTGAATTTGCCAGCGCGTAAGCGTGCTATCGAGAGTCTGTTGTTTCGTCGGGCCGTTGTAATTATAAACGTATTGGTTGGCGGCGGAGTCGTAGGTCGCCGGGGTGACGATGAAGTTATACGGGAAGCCCACCTGATTGTGGCGGCCCCAGTGGCTGTTGAGGAGGTTGCCGAGGTTGAAGATGTCGAAGCGGAGTTCCCCCTTCAGCTTGCCCCAGATCGGCACTTCCTGCGACACGTTGGCATCGAGCTGGTGAATCCATTTGCTCGTGCCGATATTGCGCGGCGCGACGCCGCCGGAGTATTTTTGGAGGTCGGTCATGCCGCGAAGCCAGCCGAAGAACGCATCCGACTGAGCTTGGTTGTTGACGGTCGAGCCCGCGGCGCCGAAGCGGACCTTCGGATCGCTCGGGCCGGTCGGGACGTAGAAGAGGTCGTTCGACTGGTTGGCGGTATCGCCGTTGACGTCGCCGCTAGAGACGTAGCTGTAAGGCCGGCCGGAGCGGGCTTCGTAGAAGGCCGAGACCGTCGTGCGATAGTTTTTGAAGAACACGAGCTCGCGCGAGGCGCTGGTGATGAAGCGATGCTTCACCTGGTAATTCGAGATGCCGAGCTGATCGTCGTTGGTGTTATAGACCATGCGCGCGCCGAAATTACTTTGGGCGGTGCTCGACGTGACCGGGCTGACGTCGTGCGACGAGCCACGCGTGTAGGCGAAGTTGGCGGACCAGTGGTTTCGCCACGGTTTTTTGATTTCGGTGGTGATGTTATACGCGTCGCCCTTCTTCGTGTTCTTGATCAGATAGACATTGGTGAATCTCGGATTCACGCGGCCGTTGTAGCGAGCGCGGCCGTCGGGCAGGACGCCGACCGGGAGCAGGTTGATGTCTTGGTAATAATAGTTCTCGAGCGTCCGCGTCTCGTCGTAGGAGAGCGTGCCGATGAGGCCCATCCACGGCAGTTTGCGGTCGACGGCGAGCGTCAGCTTCAGCGCGCTCGGCAGCTTGAAGCCGTTATCCATGGCGTTGACCGCAAACGTGGGCGAGGTGGCGCCCTTCAGTTGCTTGGTCGGATCGGGTTGGAACGGAATCACGTTGACGCCGTCGGTGCGGAGCGTCGCCTGCGTGGTTTGCGCAATGAGGAGGCCGTTGTTCGAAAAATTATTTGAGAGCCAGACGCCGGGGCCCTTGCCTTGGAACACGCCGACGCCGCCATGGACTTGGGTTTTGCGTTCGGAATCGATCGCGTAATTGAAGCTGACGCGCGGGGCGAAGAGTTTGTTGCCGTCGAACGAATTGTTATTGGCGAGCGTCTTGCCGCCGAGCGTCGACCACGCATAGGTGCTGAACGCCGCATTGTAGCCCGGCTTGTCCGACGTGAACGTGTCGAGGCGCAGGCCGGCGGTGACAGTAAGGCGATTATTGATGTGCCACTGATCCTGAATGAAGAGCGCCGGATTGGTGAAGCCCCAATCCGCGGCCAGCGAACCGTTGGTCGGCGAATATTGGTAAGAGTAGTTGATCGCACCGCCGCTGATGCCGGTCGCGCTGAGGGCGCTGAAGTTGAAGCCGAGCGTGGCGCTGCCCGTGCCGTAGGTGCCGTCCACCCCTTGCGCGAAGGCGTTGTAGAATTTGTTGTTCTCGTAATCAGCGCCGAAGGTGAGCGTGTGATCGTTCAACAGATAGGTGCCGGTGAACGTGTAGTTATTGTTGTTCACCTTGAGATGATTCAACTGCGTGGAGTTCTCGGTGCCGACAAACACGGTGCCCGTGGCCGCGGCACCGGCGGTGGAGGGGACCAGACCGATGACGACTTGCGGGAAGATCGTGCCGTTGGACGTGCGGTCGGTCTTATATTCGCTGAACGCGGTCTTGAGTTCGGTCTTGAAGTTCGGGCTCCAGTTGCTGAAGAGCGTGGCGACGTAGTTGGTGTCCTTCTGCTCGTTCTTATACCAGTGGTTGCTGAACGAAATCGAGTTGAACGAGGTGAAGTCCTGAAAGATGGGCTGCTCTCCCTTGGTCTTGTTGTAACGGACGCTGAGGCGCTGCGAGGAGCTGATGTTCCAGTCGATTTTTGCGAGGACTTTGCTGTCTTTTTTCTCCGCGTTGCCGGAATTCGAGAGAGTGCCGATGTCGTAGTTGTAGGCTTTGAAGGCAGACGCGATCGCGGAAATCGCCGCGTCCGTCGGCTGGAAGCCGGGCGTCGCGACGGGATCGAGGCGCGAGTATTTTTCATAGGACGCGAAGAAGAACAGTTTGTCCCGGATGATCGGGCCGCCGAGCGTGGCGCTGAGGGTCTTTTCGCTGAAGGATTCGCGCTTGCCGTAGTTGACGTTGGTCGCGTCCTCGTTTTTCGCGCGCATGTTCTGGTTGGTCCAGATGTATTGCGCGGAACCGTGAAACTCGTTGGTGCCACTCTTGGTGACGGCGTTGAAGGAGGCGCCGGTGAAACCGCTGCGGGTGATGTCGAACGGTGTGACCTCGAGATTAAACGCGTCGATCGTGTCGATTGAGATCGGGTTGCTCTGCGAGGGCAGGCCGTTGCTGGTGAGGCCGAACACGTCGTTCGAGCGCACGCCGTCGATCTGGATGGAGTTGTAGCGGCCGTTCTGGCCGTTGGCACTGGTTTCGCCGTTCGTCTTGTCGGTGATGACGACGCGCGGGTCGAGGCGGACGTAGTCGGTGATCGAACGGCTGATGGTCGTCACCGCTTGCACGGCGCGCTGATTAAGTTCCGTGCCGCTGCCGGTCGTGTAGCTGTCGAAGAGCGTGTTGCTATCTGCCGTCGCGACGAAGGCGTCCATCTTGACGACTTCACCCGAGCCGATCGAGAGGTCGGCCTGGTAAACTTGGCTGAGATCAAGATTCACGTCCGTGAGTTCGTTGGTCTTCACGCCGTTGGCGGTGGCGCTGACGGTGTAGGGACCGCCCACGCGGAGGCCGGGGACGTTGTAGCGCCCGGCGGCGTTCGTGACCGTGGTGGTCGTCGAGTTGGTCGGCACGTGGAGCACGCTGACGAGCGCGCCGCTGACCGACTTGCCGGTGGCGTCGAGCACGACGCCGCTGATCGTGGAAGAGGCCACGCTTTGGCCCCAGACGCTCGGGGCGAGCAGGGTGCTGAGTGCAAACAGGCAGCTCAGCAGGTATTTGGTCACGGATTTTTTCATAGTTCTAGGTTTACGTTTCTTCTCGGGTGTGTCGGCGGTGTCGTCGGCAGCCGGTAGAGACTCAGGCAAGACCCGGTAAAAAAGGCAGTCAAGTCCCGACCCAATAGCCGCCCAGCGTGCGCGGAATCGTAACCGCTGGCTTTGCGCTTACCTGTCGCGTGCCGACGGCCCCGCACCTTGCACGATCAAACACCGGTCGATCCCGCAGGTTGCACGGTTTCGGCGTCCACAAATCGGCCGGGCGCGGCCGCTGATAAATTCTAAGCGTTATGCGGGACAGTTACTTCCATCGTCCGCGCGGTATGCTGGCACGCATCGAGGTAAGGAGATGGCACGATCTGAATCACTTCAACCCGAACACCGCCATGACCTACTCTTGCAATCCCGCTCACGACCTCGCCGCCCCTGCCACCCCCGCCGCTACGACGACGCCGGATCGCGCCACACGCTCCGCGAATTCCGCGGCCGAGGCGGCCTATGATGCGGAACTCGTTCGCCGTTTTCACGGTGGTGATGAGTCCGCGTTCGTCGAAATCATGAGCCGTTACCGGGAAAAGATTTTCACCATCGCGCTGTCGCTGCTCCGCAACCGCTCCGATGCCGAGGAGATCGCGCAGGACACCTTCATCCGCGCGCACCGCGGTCTCGTCCGTTTCCGCGGCGATTCCTCGTTCGCCACCTGGCTGCACCGCATCGCCGTCAACCTCGCCCGCAACCGCTACTGGTATTTCTTCCGCCGCCGCCGGCACGTGACCCTGTCGCTCGATTGCGCGCTCGATGCCGAGAGTAACGCCACCTTCTCCGATCTGATCGCGGCTGATGCCGCGGATCCGGCGCATGAGACGGTCACCAACGAATTCACCGAGCTGGTCTCGACTTGCATGGAGAAACTTGAGACCCGCCACCGCGAGATTCTCACGCTGCGCAACATTCTCCACCGCTCCTACGACGAAATCGCGGAGACGCTGGGCATCAATCCCGGCACGGTGAAAAGCCGCATCGCCCGCGCGCGCCACAACCTGCGCGCGTTGCTCGCCGAAGCCTGCCCCGAGTTCTCCTCCGAAGCCGAGCCGGCCGAATGGTTCGAGCGTCCGCGCGAGGGGGGCCGTCTGTCGGTTGCCGACGCCTGAGCGCGCTTGGAATTTATTAGCCTTCCCACCGCGGCGATCGTCGACCGCCGTAGTTTTGTTTTTACGCGCGGAGCAGCCGCTCGATCTCTGCTTTGATTTTGGCGAGCGGTGTCGTCTTCATCAGATAAGCGGAGACCTTCATGCTGAGCGTGTCCTTGAAGACCTGCGCGTCGAAGAGCACGCCCGTGAGCAGTATTACAGGTGTGTCTGGCAGGGTGGCCTTCAACTGTTCGATCATTTCCAAACCGTCGGAGTCCTCGAGCTGCAGATCGGAAATGATCAGATCGGGCCGAGTGGTCTGGACGAAACGCAGCGCCTCGACGGCCGTTTCGAACCCCGTCACTTCATAGCCGTTGCTCGAGAGGAAGAGGGTGAGCAGATCGCGGATTTCCGCTTCGTCGTCGACGATCAGAATGTGTTTTTTCATGGCGGGTAGGCGGCCGGGCAAGGCATCACGCGACGGTGGGATCGAGGGCGAGTTGTTCCAGGACGACGATGCCGCCCACGACTTTGTCGCGGTCGCGCACGGGGAAAAGCGTCAGGCGAACCGCGTGGGGCCGTCCCTGCGCGTCGTGGATCCACGCGGTTTGCGCGCGTAGCTCGCGGCCCTCGCGCAAGGCGCGCGCCATCGGCTCGAGTTTCGCGCCGGGATCGCCGGCGAGACGCACGAAATTCGCGAGCGGCCGATCGATCAGGGCCGAGGGTTCGCGGCCCGTCACGGTTACGACCGCCGGATTCACGCGGGAAATGTTCACGGCCTTCGTCACCACGAACACGAGGTCGTTGAGCGAATTGAAAACGATTTGGTAGTAACGGAGCTGGTGCTCCGCGGCCTGCTGGGCCCAGCGCTGCTCAAGGTTTTCCGCGGTGAGCTTTTCGTTCGCGGTGGAAAGCTCGGCGGTGCGCTCCTTCACCTTGCTTTCGAGCTGGGCGTTCATGGTCTCGAGCGCCGCGGCGGCGCGGCGGCGGGCCGCGATGTCATCGCGGATCAGCCACGCGGTCGCGCCGAGCAGCAGAAAATCGATCACCACGCCGGTCCACACCGTCCATCGCGTGGTTTGTGCCTGGCGGTAGGAAGCGGTGTCGCGCTCGGCCAGGAGCGCCATTTCGTCGGCCTTCAATTTTTCGCCGGCGCGTCGGATTTCGCCCATCGTCGCCGTCTGGGCATCAGCCGTGGAGAGGAGGCGGACCGCCTCGGCCCGATCGGTCGGTGCGGCGGCGAACACCCGGGGGGCGAGGGCGGCGCGCTGGTTGGCGAGCGTTTCGATGCGGAGAATCTGCGCGTGTTGCGGCGCCTCGTCGACGGTGAGGGCCTTGGCGATTTCCAAGTGCTCGCTCATCTCGTCGAACGCCGCGCGCGCCGCAGCCTGATCGCGCGCGTCACCGGTCATCGCAAACATCCGCAGCGCGCCGTCGCCAACGTGCAGGGTGGCGAGCACGGCATCGGCCTCGAGGATGACGGCGTGCGTGTGGTTGACCCAGTCGCTGCTGACTTCGGTGCGGTTGATGTTGCGGATCGCGATCACGACGACGGCGATGAGCACGACGGAGATGAGCGCGAAGCCGGCAAGCATGCGCCGGATCGTGGCGTCGGCGGGTTGGGGAGAGGGGGACGGGGGTTCGGTCATGGACAAACGCGGGTTTACGCGTCGGGATCCTGGGCGGCCGGGGCGGTTTTCACGACGGTCAGCCCGATGATTTTCTTTTCGCTGTTATAGTCGTAGGAGTATTCCGACGCTGAAGTCCAGTTGGCTTCGAACGAGTCCGCGACTTTCTTCGCGATCTGGCGCAGGCGCCGGCCGCTGCTTTCGAGCGTTGAGGCATATTTCCGGTTGTTGTAGTCGAGGTAGGCCTTGCTCTGGACCACGTAGCACACGTCGTGGGCGATGCGGCCCACGAGCGAGACCCGCACGAGGCGGGTGCCGAAATCTTTCCTCTTTAACACGTAGTCCGCGAGGATGGCGTAGTCGTCGCAGTCGCCGCGTCGCGAGCTCAGAAACACGTCGGGTGACTGGACCTCGGGGTGAAACTCGTATTCGAAGGTTTCGAACTGCGCGGCGAAGCGCTTCGGTGTGAGCTTCGCATCGCCCAGCAGTTCGAGCACAGTGATCGCGTCGAGCCGGCCCGCGGTTAGCGCGACTGCGAGAAGGAGTGCACAGACTGGCCGCGCGCGAAAACGCGTGAAGGCGGAAAGCACTCGCTTTCTCGTCGGCTCGCGGGGGGCCTGACTGAAGGACTTCACGGGAGGAAATTGTTGGTCAGCGCCGCCACGGCGCTCCGGTCGGCGCTGCTTTGGCGTTCGAACCAGGAGGTGAGCTTGGCGCCGCCGGCGCTAGAGCCCCCGATGCTGACGAACTTGAGCGCTTCGTCGTAATGAAAACCGACGTTGCCCGAGGCCGTGACGGTTTTGGCTGTGAACGAGCCGACGAGGCTGCCGCCGCCCGCCACGCTCAAAGTCGCATTGGGCGCGAGCACGCAGGCCTGCAGATCGCCGTTACCACTGATTTGGCAAGTGCCCGCGGTGCTGGTGAAAATCTGCAACGAGCCAGCCCAATTGGGGTCGCCGCTGTTGTTACCGCTATTGTTGCCGGTTTGATTGTTACCACCATTGCCCCCGTTGTTGATCGCGCCGTGACCGGAGGCGTTGATGATGCCATCCATGTAGATCTTGCAGGTCGCGTTGGTGCCGATGGAAAGCCCGGAACTCAGGCTAGTCGTCGTGCCGACGATGGTGACGTTTTTACCGGCGGCGATCGCCGTGTTGCCAATCGTTGCACCGCTGACGAAATAGTAATAGCGACCGTCGGCCGCCGGCACGTGGCCGACGGCGGGAAGCAGGGCGGGCAGCGAGGATCCGAGGTTGTAGCTCTTACTCACGGAGGCGGCCGTGGGATACGTAGGCAGGGGGAACGTCCCGGTGTAGTTGGTCTTGATCGTGCCGGTGACCTGACTGGCTGGCGGCGCGGTGACGCTCGCGCCGAGCAGCAGATTGCCGTTAATCTTGCCGCTCCCGAGGCTGACGCTGCCGGACGGCACGATCACCGTGGTGTTGGTTTGCGCGAGGGCGGCGGAGTAAGCGAGCCACGGCCCGGTGGCGCTGTTGCTGGGGTTGGAGTTAAAACTGTCGAAGGAGGGTTTCCCGCTCAAGCTAACGCCAGAGATTCCCACGACGCCATTGGTGAAAAAACTCCCGCTCTGCGTAAGCCCCACCTGCACGATTTTCACGATCGGTGGGCTGCCATCGAACGACGTGATCGTCCCCTGCGCGATCACGTAGGGCGCGGCGTCGGTGCCGTCGTAGCCGTGGACATAGACCTTGACCGTGCCGATGGCATTCTGATCGCGGCTGAACGGCGGGAGGGTGCGCATCGCGTTGGTGCTGGAGATCGTCCAGCCGGACCACGCCGTCGCGGCGGCGGTGCCGGCGGTCATCTGGTTGAAACAGTAGATCGCCTCCTCGAGTCCGGCTTCCGCGAGGTTGCTGGCGTCGGTGGCGAAAAACGTGCGGTGGGCAAGCTTGAGCGACGTGCGGCTGAGGTTGAGATAGCCCACGAGCACGAGACCGAGCGCGATCGCAAACAGCATCGCGGTGAGCAGGACGCTGCCCCGCCGGCGGGTAAAGGCGCGGCGCGGCGCCAGCAGAATTCTTGCGCGGTTGCTCATCAACTTACGGGTTTGTTGCGCATGGTGTAGGTGGCGGACACGCCGCTCTCCGTCGCGGCCGCCGTGGTGCGGGCCGTGCGGCTCACGACCATGGACACTTGGATGCGTTTCGTCGCCGTGTCGGTCGTGGCGGCGTTGCCGTCGCGATCAAAACGACTGAAGGTGAGGCCGGCGGCGCCATTGGCGAGCGCCGGAATTCCTTTGATCAAAAAAATTCTTCCCGTGGTCACCGTGCTATCCGCCCCCGGCACGGCGTAGAGGCCCAGGGCGGTGGAGGTCCACGCGTAGGTCACCTGCGTGGTGCCGCCGCTACTCGTCGCCAACGTCAGCGTGATGTCGCTCGCCCCGTTCCATTTGATTCCGCTGGCGCTTTTCAAATCGTGCCCGATCTGCTCAAGGCCGCGGCGGACCTGCGTCTCCATCTCCGCGTATTCCGTGATTCGCACGCCACTGCGCATCAGCTGCAGGTTGGTCGTCAACACGCCCACCAGCACGAAGCCGCTCACCGTGGCGGCCACCATGACCTCCACCAACGTGAAGCCGCGCACCGCCGCCGCGATCCGGTCAGACGTTTTGGTAAACATACGTGTTGAGCCCGTCCTGGCTGAAGTAAGTCGTGAAGCTGCGCGAAAGCCGGTGCCCGTCGTAACTGCGCCACGTGGCCGTGAGGGTGACTTGCAGCATCTTCCCGGAATGCCCCGCGACCACGGCCGTCGCGCGCACCAGCGTGAAGCGGCTCGCCACGATCGGGTTGTGCAGGAAACTCGCATCGATGCGGCAGGAGTAGGCCGCGTCGCTGACCTGCGCCCACGTGAAGAGACGCTCTTTCTCGAGTTCGCACTGCATGATGCCGTTGGCGAGTTGGAGATTTCGCGCGGTATCGAGATCGAGAAACGCGCGCTGCATCGTCGTGATCGCTGTGGTCAGCGCCAGCGCGAGCACGCCCACCGCCATCATCACCTCGACGAGGGTGAAGGCGCCCGCGCGGCGCATCCTGCGCGATCGGTGGAGGAAAGTGGGCATCACGGTGTCAGTGGATCCGGCGGTAGGTCTCGCCGCAATAAACCAGCGTCTCCGGATTGGGCGCGGTGATCAGTCCACCCGGTTGATCGGTGGCGACGGCGAGGGCGGGGCCGATGCGACCCCAGGTGCCGGTCGCGTGGATGACGCGTGGCGCTTCGACCGCGCGCAGTTCAAAGATCCGCACTTCGCCGCCGGCCGTCAGCGCGATCCCGTGCTGGCCGGGCTGCGGACCGGTCAGATAGGTGCCGGCAAACGATTCCTGCAATTCGGCGGCCTCCGTCGCCGCGACCCGGTTGAATCCGGCGGGAGTTGCGTTGTCGAGCCCCGCGAACCGCAGATAGAAAATCGTGCCCGCGAGGCCGATCACGAGTGCCAGCAACGCGATGAGTCGCGGGACGCTCTGCGGCGGATCGGGCGGCCGCAACACCGGAACCGGGAACGAGTCGTTGTCCGTTGGAGCTGTCGGCGACGACAGGATCGGCGACGAAGCTTCCTCCGGTGTGACGGTTTGCTCGGGGATCGACGCGGCCCACGCCGCGAGCGCCGAGCCGTCGAGTTCCGCCATGACTTGATCCACGGTGAGAATCTCGCCGGGCGCCTCGTGATTACGCGCGTCGTAGAGCAGGAGTTTGTTTTGTCCGGTGCGGATCAAATAGCTTTCCGCGCGGACGAGCACGCGCACTTCAGGCTCGGTGGTGGCGTTGGCCACCGGATCGATCGTGCAAAAGGTTTCGAGCAGCCGCCGCATCTCGTCATCAGCCACGCCGCGCCGATCGAGCTTCGTATCTTCGACGACGGACTGCGCGTCGGCGCTCAGGTTGATCAGGGTGACGTGATACGTCGTCGGCTTCATGGTTGCGCCCCGAGTTGACAGACGGGCCAGCCATTGAAACCCGTCCGGAAACGTCCCGTCGCCAGATCGCCGTCGTCGAGCTGCGCGTCGAGGTAGAGTAAATCGGCGTGCGACAAGGTCAGCGGCGGCCCCGGGGGAAATCCCGTCAGCCGAATCGCGCCGAGGGAGCGACCGGCGGGTGGCTCGCCGGTGGACGGTGGGTTCTTCGCGGCGGGCGGCACCCATTCGTAGAAGCCTCCGACCGGCGACTCTTTCGACACGGCGAAATTAATCGGGCGCTCCGCGGCGACGGGATCACCCGCGATTTCGGCCGGCGGGGGGTTGACTGGGCGGACGCGATGTTGGGCGTCGGCCGCGAAATCCCGCAGGTCCGCGATGACTTGATCGCAACGGCGGCGGTGCTGAATCCGCCCGACGACATCGAGCGCGAGGCAGACGGCGAGCGCGAGAATGACCAAGCCCAGTGCCACCTCGACCAGCGTCACGCCGCGATTACCGCGCTGAGGCACCGGGTCGCAGGGGCGCGAGGTCCGGGGCTGGTCGGCGGAGATGGTTCGGCTGCATGCCATGGATCAGTTTTTCTTCGGGACGTTGCGGGAGCGGAGGGTTCGAGAACCGGCAGTCTGCCGCGCGACGGCGGTTCACGCAATCGTCGTTTTCCAGCGCGCTGCCGACGAGCCTCACCGCTTTTTCTTTTCGCGTGCGACGGCGCTGGCAGCGAGTGCCTCGTCGATGGCCTGGGTGAGTTGCCCCGGTGTGAAGGGCTTCGACAAGGTGCGGTGGGCGCCGAGTCGCGCGGCCATCGCAAGATAAGTTTTGGACAGCGTGACGCCACCCGACATCGCGATTACGCCGACGTCGGGAAACTCGCGGTGCAACTCGATGATGGTTTCGAGGCCTTCGCGATTGGGCATCACAAGGTCGGTGAGGATCAGCTCGAACGGTTCGGCGCGAAAAAGTTTCGCGGCCTGGAGTCCGTCGCCCGCGGTGACGACCGCGTGGCCGATGGCGAGCAGCACTTGCTCCAGCGTCATAAGGAGCGGTTCATCGTCGTCGATAATCAGGATGCGGGCCATGGGAAGAGTGGGGTTGAGTCCGAGGCTTTGATCGTTCTCGTAGTCGTAATCTTTCGCTCGACCGATCGGGAGAAAAGGGCGGAGGAGAAGGGCAGAGAAAAAGAGAACAATTACGAGCACGATCGACCGTGAGGATCAGGCGTGCGCGATGGGCTCCGACGTTGGAATTGAAACGTGCAAGAGCGGACGCAGCGCGCCAGCACGGCCTGGAGTTCGGCAAGGCGCATTGGGCTGCCGATGTAATCGTCCATGCCGGTGGCGAGACATTTCTGGCGATCACCCTGCATGGCGTTGGCCGTCATCGCAATGATCCGCGCGGGCACGCGCCAACGGCACGGATGAGCGGGGTCAGCCTCGCGGAGGCGGATGGAGCGGGTCGCCTCGTAGCCGTCCATTTCCGGTTGTTGTAGTCGAGGCAGGCTTTGCTCTGGACCACGTAGCACACCTCGTGGGCGATGCGGCCGACGAGCGAGACCCGCACGAGGCGGGTGCCGAAATCTTTCCTCTTTAACACATAGTCCGCGAGGATGGCGCAGTCGCGGCAGTCGCCGCGTCGCGAGCTGAGAAACACGTCGGGTGACTGGACCTCAGGGTGAAACTCGTATTCGAAGCTTTCGAACTGCGCGGCGAAGCGCTTCGGCGTCATCGTGATGATGCCGAGTTGGGGATTTTCGCGGCGGAGTTCCAAGACAGTCGCGACGCCTTCATTGTTGCGCGTCACGATATCGGTGGTCACCAGGCACAAACCGTCCCCCTTTTTATTCGAGCCGGGAGTGACCGGGCTCAAGCAGATGACTCCCGGTTCGCGGCCGTGCCTTGGGTGTGGAGATTACAGTCGTCTTCAACCTGCTGGACGGAGGGCTTGCGGGTCGGGTTTTTCGGCGGGATGCAGCAACCGGTCCACCGCTTCGAGCAGGGCTTCGAACGTGAATGGTTTTTGGAGAAACGCACGGGCCGCGGCAGCCGGCGCGCGGTGGGGAAGACCGCTGGACGTCTCCCGGGTCAGTCCGCTCATCACGAGTAGCCGCAGATCGGGGCGGAGTTGCGCGAGGATGCGGCCCAAGGCGAGGCCGCCGAGCAGGGGCATGTCGACATCGGTGATGACGAGCGCGATCTCTGTCGAATGCAGGGTGAAGTGGCTGATCGCTTCGACTCCATCAGCGGCGATCAAGACGCGGTAATGGTAGCGCGTAAGGACCGCGGCGACGAGATCACGGACCGCGCGCTCATCGTCCACCACGAGGATCAATTCGTTGTGGCCAGCTGGTGTGGCGGAAACCGGCTTGCCGCCGGGAGGAGTTCCTTCGTCGGTGATGGCGGGCAGAAACACGCGGAAGGTGGTGCCGCCGTCCGGCGCGGAGTCGACCGTGACAAACCCGCGATGACTCACGACGATCCCGCGCACGGTGGACAATCCGAGACCGGTGCCTTTGCCGACGCCCCTCGTGGTGAAAAAAGGCTCCCACATGTGCGCGAGCACCTCGGGCGCGATGCCCGTGCCGGTGTCCGCGACTTCGATGACGAGCCAGGCGCCAGCGTGCGCGTCCGGTAGCGCGAGGGCCTCGGTGGCGTCGAGCCGGCGGTTGGCCACCGTGATGCGCAACGTGCCGCCCGCGGGCATCGCATCGCGCGCATTGACGCAGAGGTTGAGAAACACCTGGTGGATCTGCGTGGCGTTGCCATGCACAGGCCAGAGGTCGCTGGCGATGGCTTCCTCGAGGTGGATGGATTTGGGAAATGTTTCCCCGATCATGTCGATGATGTCCCGCGCGAGGTGCTTCACTTGGGTGGAACGGAACTCGCCGCTCGTGCTGTGCGCAAACCCGAGGATCTGCTTCACCAGCCCGGCGCCGCGGCCCGCGCTGCGTTCGAGCATGTCGAGGATTTTCAAATCGCGCGTCGTGGAGAGGCTCTCGCGCAGTAGCGGCGCCGTGAACACGATCGGGGCCAGCACGTTGTTGAGGTCGTGGGCGATGCCGGCCGCGAGCATGCCGAGGCTTTCGAGCCGCTGCGCATGGAGGAACTGCGTCTGCAGTTTCTTGCTCTCGGTGACGTCCGCGGCGATGCCGACCCAGCGTTTGATCGCGCCGGTGGTGTCCCGCACCGGGAAGGCCCGGTCGCTGATCCAGCGTTCCTCGCCGTCCGGCCGGAAAATCCGATATTCTTCGGCGTAAGTCCCGCGCGTCTGCTTGGTCTCGACGGCTCGTTGCACGCGCTCCCGATCCTCGGGCCGCACGGCCTCAAGCCACAGGTGCGGCGATTCGTAGGCGCTCTGGCAGCTCCGGCCCCAAATTTTTTCAAAGGCGGGGCTGAGGTAGAGTTTTTGCGTTTTTTCCGGATCGGCGACCCAGAATACTTCCTGAATGTTCTCCGCGAGTTCCCGGAAGCGCGTCTCGCTTTCGCGCAGCGCCACCTCCGCCTCCTTGCGTTCGCGGCGCAGCCGACCCTCGGCCAAGGCGTGGCTGACGGCGGGCCCGAGACGCGTTAGGCGGTCCTTGAACAGATAATCCGCGGCCCCCAGCTTCATCGCGGCGACGGCGGTGTCTTCGCCGATGGTGCCCGACACGAGGATGAACGGCACATCGAGTCCGCTCTGCTGTAACAGCTCGAGCGCGCGGAGTCCGCTGAACTGCGGCAGCGCGTAATCCGCGAGCACCAGATCGAGCCCGGGATGCAGCCGCGCGCAATACTCCGCCTCGGTGTCCACGCAATGCCAGTGGGGTTCAAAGCCGCCCACGCGCAGCGCTCCGAGGATCAACTCGGTGTCGTGTCGGTTGTTCTCCACCATCAAGAGGGTAAGCGGCAGGGGCGCGGTCATGGTTCGTTGGCTCCCGGCGGCGGCAAGGGGCGAAACATGCTGCACGGAGCAACGGTCGCCTCGGCCTGCGTGGGGGCGAAGATGTTCGGACAGCTTCCGGAACCGATCCGCGGCTGGCCAAAGTCAGGCGCAAATTTTTTCATAATCGCGATGCTCGGACGTGCGCAGTATAAACAATCTTCACGCTCGCGACTAGAGGGTCTTTACCCGGGGGACCTCTCCTCAGTGAAGCTGAGCCACAGGGCGTCTCTCGCGACGGGAAGGGAGTGCGGGCTTAGGGAAGGGGCAGCCGGAAGCAGGGTGCGAATATTCTGTCGCCGCCCAGGCGGAGGGTGCAGAGGAATGACTCGAGCGCTGCGATTCTTCACGCGCACGAGGCATCCTGAGGAAACTGCTCTGAGATCGTGCCGGCCTGCGCTGTATCTTCAGACGAAGGTCGCGGATGAGCCGTGGGCGGGTGGCGCGGACATCCGCGCGGTGTTCGAGTTGCGCGGGCACGAGAGCATCGAGACGACGCCGATCTCTACCCACGTGATGCAAGAACCCGGGCTGGGCGTGCGTCGGCTCTGGGATGGTTAGCCCGACACCGCCGTGCGCGCGCCCCAGCGTTCGAGCGCGGCTTTCAGTTCGTCGACCTGCACCGGCTTCGAAATATAGTCGTCCATGCCGGCTTCAAGGCACAGCTCGCGATCACCCTGCATCGCGTTGCCGGTCATCGCGACCATGCGCGGGCGCTCGGGCTCCAACGCGGCCCATTTCCCGACAATGCGGCGGGCCGTCTCGTAGCCGTCCATCTCCGGCATTTGCACATCGAGCAGGATGATGTCGTAGATTTTCGTTTCGAGCGCGCGGAGCACTTCCACGCCGTTGCCCACGGCGTCGGCGGTGTAGCCCAGCCGCTTGAGCAGCATCAGCGCGACCTTTTGGTTGACGGCATTATCGTCGGCAACGAGCAGGCGCAGCGGGAGCCGTTCGGCGAGTTTTTGTCCGGTGCCGCCGAAGGGCGAAGCGGTGGCGACGCGTTTCTCCTGCTGCGAGACGCCCGTGATCGCGCGCACGAGTGATTCGAGCAGCGGGGCGGGGCGGAGCGGTTTGCTGACGAAGCCGTGCACGTCCGAAGTCTGGACGCCACCCGCCCGGAGCCGCTGCGCGGAGAGGAGGAGCAACGCCGCGCCCGCCGCGCCCGGCAATCCGCGCAGGCGCGCGACGATTGCCTCCGTGTCGTCGCCGAGCACCTCGTGATCGAGCAGCAGCAGATCGAAGCGCGCGCCGGGCGCCCGCAACGCGGTTTCGGCGGCGGCGACGTTCACCGTTTCGGTAAACTCAAAGCCCCAGGTCTGCGCGAACTGCGCGAGCGCCTGGCGCTGCGCGGCGTTGTCCTCGAGCAGCAGCATGCGTTTGCCGCGCAACCCCGGCGAGCCGCGCCGCCACGCCGGCGCCTCGTCCGCGCCGGCGCGCACCGTCAGATTGAAAATGAACGTTGAGCCCTGGCCGACTTCGCTCTTCACCGACATCGCGCCGCCCATGAGCTCGATCAGCCGCTTGCTGATCGCGAGGCCGAGGCCGGTGCCGCCAAATTCGCGCGTGGTGGACGTGTCGACCTGGCTGAACGACTGGAACAACCGACCCTGTTTTTCGGGCGGGATGCCGATGCCCGTGTCGGCCACGGCGAAGTTCAGCGTGAGCTCGCCGGGCTTGCTGCCGTCTTTCGCCGACGCGGAGACGACGACCTCGCCCTTCGCGGTGAACTTGATCGCGTTGCCGACGAGATTGACGATCACCTGCCGCAGGCGGGTGACGTCGCCGACGACGAGCGTGGGCATCGCGGGATCGATCAGCGTGACGAGTTCGAGGCCTTTCTCGGCGGCCTTGGGCGCGAGCAACTCGAGCGCTTCCTCCACGCATTGCCGGAGATTGTAGGGATGGGTCTCGAGCTCGATCTTGCCGGACTCGATTTTGGAAAAATCGAGAATGTCGTTGATGATCGTGAGCAGGCTGTCGCCGGAGCTGCGGACGATTTCCACAAAGTCGCGCTGCTCGGCGTTGAGCGGCGTGTCGAGGAGGAGCGTGGTCATGCCGATCACGCCGTTCATCGGCGTGCGGATCTCGTGGCTCATGTTCGCGAGAAATTCCGATTTCGCGCGCGTGGCCTCCTCGAGCTTTTGGTTGAGCGAGATGAGTGCGGTATTGCTGTCGACGAGCTGCTGCTGGCTTTCGCGGAGGGCGCGATAGGCGGCGTCGCGCTGGACCTGGTTCAGATACGCCTTCGAGTGATGGCGGATGCGCGCGATGAGTTCGATCTTGTCGGGCAGCTTGACGAGATAGTCGGTGGCGCCGGCGGCGAACGCCTCACCCTTGGTCACCGGATCCTCCTTGGTCGAGAGCACGATGATGGGCAGGTCCTGCGTGCCGGGGTTGGCGCGATATTGGCGCACGAGGGTCAGGCCGTCGACGCCCGGCATCACGAGATCCTGCAGGATGACGGTTGGCTTGATCTGGCCCGCGATCTTGAGGGCGTCCGCGGGATTGGCGCAGTAGTGAAAATCGATGTTCAGCTGGTTCGCCAGCATCCGGCGGATCGCCTCACCGACCATCGCCTGGTCATCCACCAAAAGCACCATCACGGCGTATTCGTTGGGCGGGAGTGGCATCATGATTTTCGGTGGCAGTTTTGTCCGAAATGGCGGGTCAGCGACCCTTATTTTTTGCGGCAAATACGGCTACAATCCTCGCCGCGATCCGATCGAGCGGGAGTATTTCCACGGCGGCGTCCAGCGTGGCGGCGGCCTTCGGCATCCCGTAGACGGCGGAGGTGGCCTGATCCTGCGTGAAGGTGTGACGGCCCTGGTTGCGCATGGCTTTCAGGCCGACCGCGCCGTCGCGGCCCATGCCGGTGAGGAGCACGCCGACGGCCTCGCCGGGCCAAAACCGCGTGACACTCTGAAAAAAAACGTCCACCGACGGCCGGTAAACATATTCGCGTGGACGCGGCGTGTAGCTGAGCGTGCCGCCGGCGAGCAGCGTGAGATGATCGTTGGTGCCGGCGAGCAGGACGACGCCGGGGAGGGGGCGTTCGCCTTCGACGGCAAGGCGCACCGGCAGCGCGGAGTCTCGGCTCAGCCACTCCGCCATGCCGGCGGCGAACTGCACATCCACGTGCTGAATGACGACCACCGCCGCGGGAAAATCCTTCGGCAAACCAGACAACACTTTGGCGAGTGCCGCCGGCCCGCCCGCCGAAGCGCCGATCGCGAGGAGCCGGGTGTGCGAAGCGGCCGTGGCCGCCGCAGCGGTCGTCGCCGAGCCGAAGGGACTCTGCGTGCCGGCGCTGCGATCGCTGGCGAGCTTGCCGATGATTTCGATCTTCGCGAGCAACGGCGCGGCGCCCTCGCGCTGGTCGCCGGTGCCGAGGGCCGGCGTGTCGACCGCGTCGAGCGCACCGTGGCCCATCGCCTCGAACACGCGCCACGCATTCGCGCCGACGCTTACCGTCACGACGAGAATGGCGCACGGCGAGCGGGCCATGATTTTTTTCGTCGCCTCGATGCCGTCCATCACCGGCATGAGCAGATCCATCAACACGAGATCAGGCGTGTCCTTGGCGCAGAGCTCGACGGCCTCCGCGCCGTTGCGCGCGACCCAAGCGACCTTGAGCGTCGACTTGAAGGCCAGCGCGCGCTTCAACGCTTCGACGGCCATCGGCAGATCATTGACGATGCCGATTCTCATGCGTCGGCCTCGCCGATTAGGTCGACCACGGCCTGCAGCAGGGTCTCGTCGTGGAAGCTGCCTTTCGTGAGATAGTAGTCGGCGCCGGCGTCGAGCCCGCGGCGGCGATCCTCTTCGCGGTCCTTGTAGGAAACAATCAACACGGGGAGCGCCTTGGTGTTCGGATCTTTTTTGATCAGCGTCACCAGCTCGATGCCGTCCATGCGCGGCATGTCGATGTCAGTGACGACGAGATTAAATTGGCCGGTGCGCACGGCGTTCCAACCGTCCATGCCATCGACGGCGATCTCGACGTCGTAGCCGCGGCTCGCGAGGAGCTTGCGCTCGAGTTCGCGGACCGTGAGCGAGTCGTCGACGACCAGCACACGCTTGCGCGTTTTCGTGTCGGCGCCAGCCGTGGCGCCGCGGACCTTGCTGAGCCGGCCGCCGGAAATGAGTTTCTCGACCGAGCGCACCATGTCCTCGACATCGACGATGAGCACCGGTGCCCCGTCCTCCATGAGCGCCGCGGCGGCGATGTCCTTGATCTTGCCGAGGCGCGGATCGAGCGGTTGCACGACCAGTTCCCGCTCGCCTAGAAACTTGTCCACGACGAGCGCGTAGGTGCCGCTCTGATCGCCGACGACAATCACGCTCAACTCGTCGCCCGCGGACTTTTGCTCGCCACCCTCCAGCACCTGGTGCGCAGCGACGAGACCAACCTGCCGTCCGTCGAACGCGAAATGCTGCCGGCCTTCGAGCAACTCAATCTTGTCCTTCGCGAGCTTCAGCGTGCGGACGATGTAGGCGAGGGGGAACGCGTAGGGCTCGCCGCCGATGTCGACGAGCAGCGTGCGCACGACCGAAAGCGTGAGCGGCAACTGCAAGAGGAAGCGCGTGCCTTTGCCCGGCACCGAGGAAACGCGCACGGTGCCGCGCACTTGCTTCACCATGTTCTGCACGACATCGAGGCCGACGCCGCGGCCGGAGATATCCGTGACGGTCTCCTTCAGGGTGAAGCCGGGCAGGAACAAAAATTCCAGCAGCTCCGCCTCGCTTAGCTTTTGCGCGGTGTCGGCATTGGTCAGGTTGCGCGCGACGACCTTCGCGCGCAGCCGATCGAGATCGATGCCGTGGCCGTCGTCGGCGACGATGATTTGGAGCGTGCCGGCGCTGTGCCGCGCTTCGAGTCGCACCACGCCCTCGGCGGGTTTGCCGGCGTCGCGGCGGCCCTCGGGCGATTCGACGCCGTGATCGACGGCGTTGCGCAGCAAGTGGCCGAGCGGCGCCTCGAGTTTCTCCAGAATGTCGCGATCGACTTGCGTGGCTTCGCCGACGATCTCGAGTTTCACCTGCTTGCCGAGTGTGCGGCCGACGTCGCGCACCATCCGCGGGAAACCCTGGATGCCGTCCGCAAACGGGCGCATCCGCACTGCGAGCGCCTCGTCGTAGAGCCGGTGCGCGAGATTCGTTGAGCGGCGGTCGAACATCTCCAGCTCGGCGAGCCGCTGCGAAAGAAACTGGTGACACTCGTGCACGCGGCGCTGCGCCTCGCTCTGCGCCGTCTGCGCGGCTTCGCTCAGCGCCGTGCCGGATGTCGCCTCGCGCAACCCGTCGAGCGTGCGGCCCAGATCATAATGGAGACGCTTGAGCCGCAGTAGCGACTCGGCGAACGGTTTCAACCAGCGCGACTCCACGAGCGATTCGCTCGCGAGGCCGAGCAGGCGGTTCAAATTGTCCGCCGTGACGCGGAGCACGCGATCGGTGGCCTCGCGGCCGTCGGCGGCGGCCGCCGGAGTGGGGGACGAGGCCTGCACCTGGGCTGGCTGATTCGCGGGCGGCTCGTCGTCGGGCTCGGCGCGGGCAGAGGGAGCGCGACCTTCGTCGGGCGCATTCACGAGCGCGGAAATGAATTCGTCGATCTCGGATTTTTTGTCGCCGGCCCATTGCGCGGCGTCGGCTTCCGGCGTCTGGGCGATCCGGCTGAGGAGATCCACGCCGCGCAGCAGCAGATCGATGCGGCCCTGATGGAGCGTGAGGCGGCCCTGTTGCGCGGCGACGAAGCAGTCCTCCATCACGTGCGCCACGTTCACGCCGGCGTCGAGGCCGACGATGCGCGCCGCGCCCTTCAGCGAGTGGGCCGCGCGCATCGCCGACTCCAGGTGATCGGCGGCCGCGGGATCGCGTTCGAGCGCGAGCAGGCCGGCGGTGAGCACGTGCGCCTGGTTTTCCACCTCCACGCGGAAGAGGTCGAACATCGAGAAATTGCTCAGGTCTTCGCTCATGCGAGGCTCCGGTTCAGCGTGTAGAACAGCAATTGGTCATCGAGGCAGCCGACCGTCTTTTCGCGCCACGCGAGCACGGCTTTCGTGTAGGTGGCGGTGGCCTTCGCGACGGTGGCGGGCACTTCCTTGAGCTCGCGCGGCTGGCAGCGATGCGTGCCGTGCACTTCGTCGACGGGAAACACCAGGCGGCTGCCTTCGCGGCTGATCACGAGGAGCCGCCGGTGCAGCGTGCGGCCTTTTTCCTTTTTAGTCTCGGCCGCCTTCTCGATGCCGAGCACGTCGCCGAGCGACACGCACACGAGCAGCGCGCCGCGGACGTTGGCGAGGCCGAGCACGATGCCGTTGCGCCGGTGGGGTAACGAGTGCACTGCGCGCGTCGTCGCCACTTCCTTGAACACCGCGGTCGGCAGCGCGAGCCACTCGGGGCCGATGCGGAAAATCACGACCGACTGCGTGCCGGCCTCCTCGACTTTCTGTCCACCGGAAAAATGTCCCGTCCACTCGTCGAGATGACCCGCGGGCAATTCCGCATCGAGCAGCTTCGCCGCGGATGCGGAGTAGACCGGGCAGTTGCGGCAATGCACGTAGCGCTCGAGCTCGGGGCACGAGCCATCGCCGCGCACGCCGATCTTGTTCCAGCAGTCGTTGAGGCCGGCGCGCGCGAAAGGCGTGGAGGTATTGGGCGAGTCGCTCATGTCAGGTGCGAGCCTTGGGTTGCAGCCGCCGTGCGCGATCGTTCAGGACTTTCGCGCCGGCCTTGTCGCCCTGGCTCTCGAGGAGAAACGCGAGATGCATCAGCGCCTCCTCGTGCGACGGATCGAGATAGAGGGCCTTGCGATAAAAATCGGCGCCGTCGGCGTGATTGCCGCTGGCATCGCGCACGAGACCCATCACATAAAATGCTTTTGCCGATGGGCCGTGCGCAGCGAGGTGCGCCTCGCATTCCTTCGCCGCCTCGACGAGCTGACCCAGGTCTGCGAGCCGCAATGCGTGTTCGAGCTCGGTCTTTTCTTTCGCGGGCGGCTCGGCTACGGCGACCGACGAACGCCCGGTGAATGAGCTGAACGGCATCTCGCACGCTGGCGTCACGACGCGCACGGGCGGTGGCGATCGACGCGGTGCCGGCGGGCTGGAGGCGGCTGCTGCAGGTGGGGGAGTCGCGCCTGCCGGACGAAACGCGAACGCGAGCGGGACCTTGGCCGAGGTAAACGCATGACTCAGCAAGAGCCCCGTCTCGGACGGCCCGACGAACAGCCAGCCTTTCGCCGAGATCAGCCGCGTGAGATTCGCGATCGCGCGATCCTGCGTCGGACGATCGAAATAGATCAGGAGGTTGCGGCAGAAAATCACGTCGTAGGTCGCCGCGCCGGGCTGAAGGAAGGCGTCGAGCACATTGCCCTGGCGGAATTCCACCGGCTGGCGCGCGGCCTCGCTGAGCTGCCAGCCCGCGGCGGCCGGCGTGAAGTGCCGCTCGCGAAATTCCAGATCGCCGCCGCGGAACGAATTACGGCCAAACACTCCGCGCCTCGCATACGCGAGCGCGCGGAGGCTGATGTCGAGCGCATCGATGCGAAATCGCTCCGCGGGAAAACCCGCATCGAGCAGCGCCATCGCCACGGAATACGGCTCTTCGCCGGTGGAGCACGGCAGGCTCAGCACGCGCAGCACGCCCTCGGGATTCGTGCGCTGCCACTCCTCGTAAACCATCCGCGCCAGCGCCGCGAATGCCTCGCGATCGCGGAAGAACCAGGTCTCCGGCACGATCACGGCCTCGATCAATTCCTGGAGTTCCTCGGCGGATCCGCGCACCCGCTCGAGATAAGCGTCGGCGTTTTTCAGCCCACACGCGGCGAGCCGTTGCTGCACGGCGCGCTCAATGCAAGCCGCGCCGATCGAGACGGCGTCGAGTCCCATCGTCCGCTTCAGCAGGTCTTCAAAGGCCGCGAGCATCAGGCTTTTTCCTCCGCGATTTGCTGGAACAAGACGTCACGCACCGACGCGGGCAGGAGCTTGTCGACTTCCACCCATTGAATCAGCCCGCGGGCATCGCTGACGACGGGGCCGAGATAAGGCGCGCCATCGCTCTTCACGCCGGACGCGCCAAAATCCGCCGGCTCGCGCCGCATCGTCTCGGTCGCCTTTTCGGCGATCAGGCCGAGCAGCCGTTTCGCGCCGGTCGCATCCGGATAATTCACGAGGAGCAAACGCGTGCTCAATCGCGAGTGGGCCGGCCGACCGAGCGCGAGTTCGCTGAGATCGAGCACGGGGACGGGTGCGCCGCGGTAGGTGAAGACGCCGGCCACGCCCGCGGGCGCGCGCGGGATTTTTTTCACCTGCACCAGCGGCAGCACTTCGACGACTTGCGACGCGTCGAGCGCATAGCAGTCGCGGCCGAGTTGGAAGAGGATGAACAGCATCGCGACGGCTCAGAGCTGGATGCGCTCGACGCCCGCCTTCAGGCCGCGGGCGGTTTCGTTCAATTGTTCGATCGCGAGGCCGGACTGGCGCAACGATTCGACGGTTTGCTGCGCGGCCTCGCTGAGCTGCGTGAGCGCCTCGCTGATTTGCTGCGCGCCGGTCGCCTGCGCCTGCATGCCTTCGTTCACACTTTCGAAACGCGGCGTCATCGTCTGCACGTGCGAGATGATCTGGGCAAGTTGTCCGCCGACCTGGCGAACCTCATCGACGCCCCGGCGCACTTCCTCGGAAAATTTGTCCATGCCCATCACACCCGCGGAAACAGCGGAGAGCATTTCCTTCACCATCTGCTCGATGTCGTAGGTCGCGACCGCGGTCTGGTCGGCGAGCCGGCGGATTTCGGTGGCGACGACCGCGAAGCCGCGGCCGTATTCGCCCGCTTTCTCGGCTTCGATGGCGGCGTTGAGCGAGAGGAGATTCGTTTGATCGGCGACCTTGGTGATGGTTGTGACGACCTGGTTGATGTTGCCGGCCTTTTCGTTGAGCACGCCGAGCTTGGCGTTAATGGCACCGGCCGCCGCCATGATGTGGCGCATGGTTTCCTCCATGCGGGTGAGGCCAGCCTGCCCGCTGCCCGCGAGCGTGGCGGACTGATCGGCGACGGCGGAGACTTCGCCCATCGTCTTCACGAGCTCTTTCGAGGTCGCAGAAATTTCCTTCGAGGTCGCGCCGATCTCGGTGGTCGTCGCGGCGATCTCGCTGGCGGTCGCCTGCTGCTCCTTCGCGGTCGCGGCGATTTCAGTGATGGACGTGTTTACCTGCAGCCCGGATTTCTGCACCTGGCCGACGAGCACAACCAAGTCGCCTGTGAGCCGCACGAGGTTGAAGCCGAGCATGCCAGCGAGTGCCACGGCAACGAGGATGCTGATGACGAGCGTGACGCTCATCGTGCTGTTGGCGCGTCTCGCCTCACCGATTTTGGCCGCGACCTCATCGTCCTGGAGGTTGAAAAGCTCGTTGAGTCGGGTGCAATATGGATCGATGACGCGATAGAGTTCAGTCGTGTTGAAACTCTTCAGCCGGTCGCGGTCTTCTTTCTGCAAGATATCCGCGAGCCGTTCCATCGCGGCATCGACCGATTTCGCCAGCGGCACGGTCTCGTCGACGAGTTTTTTTTCCTCACGGTCATGGCTGGTCTTGTTGTAGGCGATCCACTCGCGATCGGCGGTGGCGCGGGCCGCGGTGATTTTCTTGCGGCCATCCTCCCACGAGACGCTGCCGTCGCTGATCTTCTGACAGGTTTCCACGACGGTCACAGCGTAGCTGTCGTGAACCGTCTTCAAATGAATCAGCGGTAGCACTTGGTCCGCAAAGGTTGACTCCAGCGCCCGCTCGCCGTCGACGAGCCCTTTGTAGCCGAGCAGGCCGACGCCAACCATCAGCAGCACAAGAATTCCGATCACGAGGATTAGCCGAGTTTTGAGTCCGAAGTTTTTCATGGGATGATTTTCCTGGGGCGGCAACCGGCGCCCTCAGGGTTAGGCGAGCTTGAAACGGGAGATGCCATTGCGGAGTCCGCTCGAAACTTTGTTCAACTCGTCGATCGCGAGGCCCGACTGGCGGAGCGATTCGACGGTTTGCTGCGCGGCCTCGCTGAGCTGCGTGAGCGCCTGGCTGATTTGCTCCGCGCCGGTCGCCTGCGCTTGCATGCCTTCGTTGACGCTCTCGACGCGCGGCGCGAGCGCCTGCACTTGCTGGATGATCTGCGCGAGCTGGCCGCCGACTTGTTGCACTTCCTGCATGCCGCGGCGGACTTCCTCGGAAAACTTGTCCATGCCCATCACGCCGGCGGACACGGCCGACTGCATTTCCTTCACCATTTGCTCGATGTCGTAGGTCGCGACCGCGGTCTGGTCGGCGAGCCGGCGGATTTCCGTGGCGACGACCGCGAAGCCCCGGCCGTATTCGCCGGCTTTCTCCGCTTCGATGGCGGCGTTGAGCGAGAGGAGATTCGTTTGATCGGCGACCTTGGTGATCGTTGTGACGACCTGGTTGATGTTGCCGGCCTTTTCGTTGAGCACGGCGAGCTTCGCGTTGATGCCGCCGGCGGCTTCCATCACGTGACGCATGGTGTCTTCCATCCGCGAGAGCCCGGCCTGGCCGCTGCCCGCGAGCGTGGCCGACTGCTCGGCGACGGCGGAGACTTCGCTCATCGTCTTCACGAGTTCCTTCGAGGTGGCGGAAATTTCCTTCGAGGTGGCGCCGATCTCGGTGGTCGTCGCGGCGATCTCGCTCGCGGTCGCCTGCTGCTCTTTCGCGGTGGCGGCGATTTCGTTGACGGAGGTGTTGACCTGGATGCCGGACTGTTGGACCTGCCCGACGAGCGCGGTCAGATCGTCGGCCATGCGATTGAACCCGTCGCCGAGCGTCGCGAACTCATCCTGCCGATCGAGGATCACACGTTTCGTGAAGTCCGCCTGCCGCATCGCATCGGTGACGCCGACCAGCCGGATCAGCGGCTCGTTGATCGCCTGCACGAGTGAATAGCCGCTGACGACGGCGAGCAGCAGCACGACGGCCATGACGATCAGCAAGCCGGTTTTGGCGGATCCAACGGTGGACACGATCAACGCGGTGGAGGTGTCGGTATCGCTTTTGTTGGCGTCGACCAAAGCCTGGATGGAGGCCTGCACTTTTTCGAACTCCGGCTCGAGCTGGCTCACGATGAACGCGGCGGCCGCCTTGGTGTCCTGGCCGTCGCTCAACTTGATCACTTCTTCCTGCAGGCGCGCATAGGGCGCCCGCTGACTTTTGAACGCCTCAATCAGCTGTCGGTCTTTCGCGCTCGTGATCGTGGCCTCGAAGGATTTGACCGAACTCTCCAAGCGCGTCCGTTGGGCTTCGAGCAGCGCCTCCACTTTCTGTTTCTCCCCGCGGTCGACGGAGAGCGCATGGCGTTGGGCGAGGGAAAACAGATCGAGCCAATCCGTCATGATCTGGTTGCTATAATACAGCCCGGGGACCGAGTCCTTTTGCACGTCCGTCGTCTCTTGCTCGATGGTTGTGAGGCGCATGAAGGCGAAGGCACCCATGACGATCATCAGCGCGATGACGGCGCCGAAACTCCAGGTGATGCGTTGGCGGACGGTCCAGTTTTTCATTGGTAAGCGGAGAGGGGCGGCGGGGGGCGTCGAGTCTAGATTGGAAGGCGGAGGCCGGCCGGCAAAACGAAGACCGGCGCCAAGCCGGAGGGCACCATGAGCTTATGGCGGCGAAGCGCCATCCTATTTGCGCCACGAGCAGTGGCGGGACGGCGGCGCGGCTTGTTTTTTCCGGCGGCATGCGCTCACTCCCCCGTCTCCGTGCTTCCCCCGCTCCACGTCACGCCCATCGCTGCTCGCCGTTTTCTGCGGCGCGCGCTCGGGCTCGACGCGCCGCACGCCGACCTCGCTACCGCGCTCGCGTATCACGGCTACATCCAAATCGACCCGCTCAACGTCTGCGGGCGCATGCACGATCACATCCTGCGTCACCGTGTGCGCGGCTACCGCGAGGGCGATCTCATGCGGCATCTGCACGGGAGCGAGGCGCCGCTGCCGGCGGTGGCGCGCCGGGCGTTTGAGCATCACGTGCCCGACACGCAGGTGTTGGTGGCGTTTCCGCTCGAGGCGTGGCCGCATCTGTTGTCGGCGATGCGCCACCGCACGAAGGTGCGCGGCGCCTGGTCGGGCAAACTCACGCCGCGCGAATCCGCCCTCGCGGATCGCCTGCTGGCCGAGCTCGCGGCGCGGGGGCCGCTCGGTTCCGACGAGTTGCACGACGGGCGGCGCGGCCGGAAAGTGTGGGGCGCCGCGACGCTCGCGAAGGCGACGCTGCAGAAACTTTTCTTCCACGGCCGCGTGCTCATCGCGCGCCGCGATCAGAATCGCCGGCTCTACGATTTGCCGGAACGCGTGCTGCCCGCCGCTGTGCTCGGTGGGCGCGAGCCGTCGGTCGCTGACACCGCGCGCTGGATCGCGCTCCTGAAGATCCGCCAGCGCCGCCTCGCCGTCCTGAAGCGCGACGACCTGCGCGCCGTCGAAGCATGCGTGCAGCCCGTGGTGATCGACGGCGTCGATTGCCCGACGCTCTATTGTCTCCCCGAGGACGAGGCCCTGTTTGAGCCGATCCAAAAGGGAGAAACAACAATCGCAAATGCGGCCCCTCCGCTGCTCCTCGCCCCGCTCGATCCCCTCATTTACGATCGGCGCGTGACCGCGGCGCTGTGGGGCTTCGACTATACGTGGGAAGCCTACACGCCGCCGCACAAACGCGTGCGCGGCCACTACGCGCTGCCGATTCTCGCCGGCACGGAGATCGTGGGCGACGTCGATCCCAAGGCCGATCGCGCCAACCAAAAGCTGCGCATCGTCTCGCGCCGCGTGCGACGGGGCCATCGCGCGGCGGACGCGATTAAGTCACTCGCGGCGTTTCTCGGGCTCGGCGCGTGATCAACGGGCGGAAATTATTGTGGGTCGGGACGCCTCGCCGGCGCGTCGGCGAACGGCTGGGAGAGCCGCCCCTACCTTAATTCTCACGCGCCCGCGCGCGACAGCACCTGGCTGAGATCGGCCTGCGGCAACTGGCGCAACCGCTCGATCAAGCCCTCGCCGTCGATCAGCTCGATGCCGCGTTCTTCCGCGACCGTGCGAGCGTCGGCGGCGAATTCGCCCGCCGACACAAACCAACCCGTCTCCACCCCCGAGGCCACGAGCGCCGCGAAAAATTCCCGCACCGGTTTCGCGCCGATTGCGGCCGGGCCGGCCGGGCGGCAGCACACCAGCACGTTGGCCTTCGTGTGGCCGCGGCGGCGAAGCTCGAGATCGACGTCCGCGTTGTCGGCGCAGAGCGTGGCGTGGTAGCCGTTCGTTTCGAACAGCGCCGCCACCAGCAGTCGCAGCCGCTCCACGGGTAGCGCTCTTAATTCCCCTCCCGACGGCACATCCCGGAGCCGGACGTTGGACTGGAGTTTGTCCGCGCGCGCCGGGTTTTCCGCAAACTGCGCTCCGCGGCTGCGCCACACCCACCACACCAGCACGATCGCCAGCAGCAGGCCGCCGCCGAGCCCGAGGGTGAGCGCCCAGCCGGCGGACGCGAAGAGGCGTTTCACGATGCCGTCATCGCGCACGCTGTCGTTGGTCCGCGGCGCGGGCGCCGTGGAAACCGGCGCGGGCGCGGCGGGTTTGGGCTCCGGCGCTGCGGCGGGCATCTGCTTCAGCAATGCGCGCACCCCCGCGACGCCGGCGATGATTTGCGCGCGGTAACTTTCCCCCGCGGTTTCCCGCGCGAGATCGACGACCGCGATCGGCTCGCCGCGCGCCGAGATCACGATGAGCGCGGGATAGGTGGTCACGGCGCAGCGGGCGCGCAGCTCCTCGTTTTGCTTTTTCAATTCCGCCGGCTGCGCGAGCCGAGTGGGGAAATCCAGCTTCAGGAAAACGAAATCCCCCATCAACCCGTTCACGAAATCCGGATGGGTGGCGACCTCGTCGAGGAAACGCTTGCTCGGCGGCGACCAATCGGAGCCGACAAACGCCGCGAGGATGTGCGCGTGCTGTTTCGCCGCCTGCGCCACCGCGTCGGGAAAACTCGTCGTCCATGGGTCGAAGTTTTTCGCCGCGGCGCTTTTCCCGGTGGTCGCCGTGGGGGCACCCGGCCGGGGGCGCGGGGCGGGCCACGGCGCACTGGTCGAAAAATCCACGCGTTCCACCTTGCCGTTCTCAAGCGTGATGCTGCCCTGCGGATAATTGAGGATTTCCTTGGTGCCGAGGTGCGACTGCCCGGTCGGCCAGCCGTAGGCGTTGATCGCCTCGTCCTTCGTCGCACCGGGACCCACGACGGGACGGATCGGGTCGGCCGCGCGCGCGCCACCCAGCGCGGCTAAAACGAGGGCGACCGAAAACATCCGGCGGGTAACCGTGAGACTCAGGATTGTCGGAAAACGGGGCACTCCCTCTTTCATCGGGCACCTTGGCCATTTACTCAACGCCAAGTTACGCCCGACGAGCTTACCGCATCGTCATCAACGCCGCGTAGGTTTCGAGGCCGTCCCACAGCGACGACACCTTCACGTTTTCGTTTTCCGCGTGCTGGTTGTTGTCGAAATTCACGATTGGCACCGTGAGCACCTTCGTGCCGAGCATCTGCTCAATGGTGATGAGGGGCAACGTGCCGCCGAGCGAGGGCTGCAACACGACGGGATAGTCGACCGTCGATTGCACGGCGGCCGCGACCTGCTGGGCGACGGGCAGATCGAGCGGCGTGCGCTGGGCGTTGTAGCCGCCGGCTTTCGTGTCGATGCGGATGAGCCGCGCGTAATGCGCGCGCTCCTCGTCCGTCGGATCGTGATCGAGCACTTTCCAGCCCTGGCCTTGGATGTGGGTAATCACTTTCTGCACCTGGCGCTGCGCGTCGTTGCCGAGCACGAGTCGCAAATCGAGCACGGCCTTCGCGACGGTCGGAATCACGTTGGCCGCTTGGGCGCCGACATTCGCGCCTTGGATGCCGTTGATGTTGAGGGTGGGTTGATTGAAACCTTCGAACAGCGTGCGGCCCTGCATCTCGGGTCGCGCCACGCCGAGGTCGCGTTGCAATTCGTCCTCCACCGACGGAATTGCGGCGACGGCTTTCTGCTCCTTCGGCGTGAGCGGAATCACGTCGTCGTAAAATCCCTTGATGAGCACGTGGCCATCGTCGTCCTTCATGGTCGCGAGCAGGCGCACGAGCGACCACGAGGGATTGGTCGCCCAGTTGCCGTAGTTGCCGCTGTGCAGCGGACGCTTCGGGCCGAAGACGGTGAGGCTCATGTTCACGTCGCCGCGCACCCCGAACGCCACGACCTTTTTGCCCGAGGCGTGCGTCGGCCCATCGAGAATGATCCAGAGATCGGCGCGCAACAGTTCGCGGTTGGCGTCGATCGTCGCGGCGATGTTCGGCGAACCGATTTCCTCTTCGCTATCGAAGAAAAATTTCAAGTTGGCCGACGGCGTCGCGCCACTGGCGATGAGCGCCGCGTAAGCGTTGAGGATCGTGAAGACGCCGGCCTTGTCGTCCGCGCTCCCGCGACCGGTGAGGCGCCACGCCGGATCGACCGGGTCGCCGGATTTCCAGTTTTCGATCAGCGTGCCGCCCTGTTCGGCCGGCGCGGTGACGAACTTCGGGTTGAATGGCTCCCAACCCGCCGCCCATTGCGCGGGGTTCACCGGCTGGCCGTCGAAGTGCGCGTAGAGCATCAGCGTCCGCGTCGCGCCGGGCACCTTGACTTCGCCGTAGACGATCGGGTTCGCGTTGGGCGAGGGGAGCGTGAGCAGGCGGGCCTCGGCGCCGCGTTTCTGCAGCAGCGCGACGATGAAGTCGGCGTTGCGCCGGATGTTCGCGCGATCGACCGTGATGTTCGGGATCGCGACGAACTCGCGATACTCGTCGATCAACTCGCGCTCGTGGGCGACGCGCCACGCGCGGACTTTTTCCTGCAGCGGCGTGAGACCGAAAACGGGTGGGAGGAAAACAAGCCACCCGAGAGCCAAACGGGAGAAACGCATGAGGCATCTCTCGCAGGGGCCGGACCGCCTGCCAAGGCGGTAAAAATTTTCCGTGCATCCCGCGCGTGGGCCGTTCCATGTTGGCGCTGCGTGCCTGATCTTCTCCGCCAACTCAAAACCACCTTTGGTTACTCGACGTTTCGCCCGCTGCAACGCGAAATCATCGAGGCGACGCTCGCGGGCAAGGATGTGTTTGCGCTGCTCCCGACCGGCGGTGGCAAGTCACTCTGCTTTCAACTCCCGGCGCTCGTCCGCGAGGGCCTGACCGTCGTGGTCTCGCCGTTGATCGCGTTGATGAAGGATCAGGTCGACTCGATGCAGGCGAGCGGCGTGGCGGCGACCTTCTTGAACTCGACCCTCGGCGAGGCCGAGGCACGGGCGCGGTTGCGCGGGCTGCACCGGGGCGAATTCAAACTGCTCTACGCGGCGCCCGAGCGACTGATGCTCGATTCGTGGCAGGAAAATCTGCAAGCGTGGAACGTCGCGTGCATCGCGATCGATGAGGCGCACTGCGTCTCGGAGTGGGGCCACGATTTCCGTCCCGAATATCGTCAGCTCGCGAAACTGCGGACCGCCCTGCCCCACGTGCCATTGATGGCGCTCACCGCGACGGCGACCGAGCGCGTGCGCGCCGACGTCATCACGCATCTGAAGCTGCGCGATCCGCAGGTGTTCGTCGCGAGCTTCAACCGCCCGAATCTCACCTACCGCGTCACGCCGAAGAACAAGCCACTCCAGCAGATCATCGAGTTCGTGAAGAAGCGTGAACACGAGTGCGGCATCATCTACTGCGCGAGCCGGGCCACGACCGAACGCGTGGCCGAGGGCTTGGTCGCGCGCGGATTGCCGGCACGCGCCTATCACGCGGGCCTCGATGCCCGCACGCGCGCCGACAACCAGGAAGCGTTTCTTCGCGACGACACGCGCATCATCTGCGCGACGATCGCGTTCGGCATGGGCATCAACAAGCCCAACGTCCGCTGGATCATCCATCACGACCTGCCGAAGAACGTCGAAGGCTACTATCAGGAGACGGGCCGCGCCGGCCGCGACGGTCTGCCCGGGGATTGCCTGTTGCTCTTCAGCGCGGGCGATGTCGCGAAGCAAACGCACTTCCTCGACGAGATCACCGACGCGCATGAACGCGAAGTCGCCCGCGCGCAGCTTCGCCAGATCGTCCACTACGCCGAAAATTCCGCCTGCCGCCGCGCGGAGCTGCTGGAATATTTCGGCGAGAATTTTCCCGGCGACAACTGCGGCGCCTGCGACAACTGCTCCGAGCCGCGCGAGACTTACGATGGCACGCTCGTCGCGCAGAAATTTCTCTCGTGCGTCTATCGCATCCGCCAGGCCGGCCGCTTCGGGGTCGGGATGAATCACATCATCGAAGTCCTCACCGGCGCCGACACCGACAAGATCCGCCGCTGGGGCCACGATCGCCTGACGACCTACGGCATCGGCAGGGAATTTTCCCGCCCCGCGTGGGCGGCGGTCGGCCGCGAGCTGATGCGACTGGGCTACGTCGCGGTCGACGAGGGGGAATTCGCGACGCTCTCGCTGACCGAGGAAGGACTCGAGATTCTGAAAGCGCGCACGCCCATCACGCTGACGAAGCCGATGGACCTCCCGAAATCGCGCCGCGTGACAACCCGTCGCGAAGGCGACATCGCGTGCGACGAAATCCTCTTCGAGCGCTTGCGGACGTTGCGCAAGGAACTCGCCGACGAGCGCCACGTGCCGGCTTATATTATTTTTGGCGACACCACGCTCCGGGCCCTCGCGCATTTTTATCCGGTGAGCGTCGCGCAGCTCGACGGCATCCCCGGCATCGGCGAAAAGAAGCGTGCCGAGTTCGGCGAACGTTTCACCACCGAGATCGCCAACTATCTCGAAACGAATTCGCGGATCGCGTTCGAATAACTGCCCGCCTACCGGCACCACGGGCGCCCCCGTCTTGCCCTTCAGCTCAATTTCCCTCTGAGACGGCATGGCCTGCGGCGGGCGCCGAGACCCGATCCGCGGCGCAAACCCATTCGTGCCGGCTGCGTGAAAGTGAATTTGGGGGTCGTGGTCGAATAATTAGGCGGGGCGTTCGCGGAAGCTGGCTTTGCCGCAAAAATCGGGTTCTCGTGGCGCATGTATCACGTGCTCCGCTGCGGATTCTTCGGTGTGCTGGCCCTTTCTGCATTCGGCGCCGAGCCCGCTCCCGCCGGGCACGCGCAGGTGCAATCGCTCAAGATCACGATTCTCTCGACGATGCTCGCGGACGGAAAGGAACTCGGGGAATGGGGGTTCTCGGCGCTCGTGGAGGTCGACGGGCATCGCATCCTGTTCGACACGGGAGCACACCCCGACGTGGTGTTGCGCAACGCGGACTCGCTGAAAGTCGACCTCTCCACGGTGCCCGATGTCGTGCTGAGTCATTCCCATTCGGACCACACGATTGGCTTCCTGCCGCTCCGGCAATCGGTCGTAACGAAGACTCCATCCGCGCTGGCCCGGACCTATGTCGGTCTCGGGATTTTCTACCCGCGAGCCGAGATCCGGAACGCGCCGATGGGAAATCGGATGCAGGTGATCAAGGCGGACTATGAGACGACAGGCGGCGTGTTTGTGGTGGCGGAAAAACCCGTGCAGCTTTTTCCCGGCGTGTGGCTTACCGGGCCGGTGCCCCGTAAATATCCTGAACACAATTGGAGCGGAAGCGCCGAGGTGATGGCTCCGACCGGCCGCACCGAAGACAATCTCCCCGAGGACATGGCGTTGATTTGCGACACAGCCAATGGCTTGGTGGTGCTGACGGGCTGCGGCCACGCGGGCGTGATCAATATCATCGAATACGCCCGCGCCTTTGTGCGGCCCGCGCGCGTGCACGCATTAATCGGCGGCATTCATCTTTTCAGCGCTTCCGACGAAACGCTGAAGTGGACCGGCGATAAACTGCGCGAATTCGGGGTCGATAATTTGCTCGGCGCGCACTGCACTGGCATCGAAACGGTCTACCGGCTGCGTCACGATCTTGCGCTGGATCGCGCGCACGCGGTCGTCGGGGCGGTGGGGGCGGGCTTCGAGCTGGGCCGGGGGATCAAGCCGGGCGCGATCGCGAAGTAAGCGGAAACCGCCGGGGGCGGACGCACGATTGCGTCCGGTCGTTGGGAACCGCCGGGTCGCCACGCAGACTAGATATAACCCGCCAATTGCTTTTGCGACTGACGCGGGTATTCCACGCCTCTCCTGCCATGCCCCGCTTTCGCCTCGTCACTTTCAACATCGCGCACGCGCGCGGGCTGAATCCACTGCAGGGCGTTTCGACGCAGAGCACGCTGCGCGCGAACCTCCGCAAGATTGCCCGGCTGATCGAGAAGCTCGCGCCGGACATCGTCGCCTTGCAGGAGATCGACGAGCGCTCCCGGTGGGCCGGCAATTTCGATCATCTCGACTATCTGCGGGTGCACACGCGTTTCGCTCACAGCGTCTTTGGCATCAACAACCGCCGCACCGGCCTGCTCAATCTCAGCTACGGCAACGCGGTGCTCACGCATCATGCGATCCGTTCGTCGGAGACCGTCGTCTTCGGGCAGCGCTCGATGGGCGAGAAGGGCTTTCTCTACGTCGAACTCGACATCGGCGGCCGTTGCGTGCCGCTGGTCAACCTGCACCTGCACCACAGCTCGCGCGTGAAGCGGTTGAAGCAGCTCGATCTGCTGACGGCGTGGTTGCGCGAGAAGCACAAGCTGCACGGCAAATCGTGGGCGGTGCCGCCAATCGTCTGCGGCGATTTCAACAACGCCCACCTGCGCGTCGATGCCACCGCTTCGCTGCTCAAACATCTCGCGCCTTACGGCACCTACACGCTGCACCCGCAGGCGGGCCGGACGTTTCCCTCGGTGCTGCCGGCCCGCACCCTGGACTACATTTTCCTGCCGCCCGCTTGCCGGTTGGTGAGCTGCGAAATCGTCCGCGCGATTGCGTCCGATCACCTGCCGGTGTTGGTGGAGTTCGAACTAGCATGAGCCGGCGCGGTCTGGATGCTCGGTCGTTTGGGCCCGCTTTGGGTCTGCCCCGCCTTTTTTCGTCGCCGCCGCCGTCCCATGCCTGAATCGCTCTACAATCCGTTACACCACTTCATCGCCAACGGGCTCCTCCTTCAGCTCATTTCGCTGATTGGCTTCGGACTCGGGTTGATCCTGGTCGCGCGGTTGATGAGCGAGAAACGCGCCCCCGCGAACACGTTCGCCTGGATGCTCGGCATTCTCCTCGTCCCGTGGATCGGCGTGCCGCTTTTTCTCTTGATCGGCGATCGCAAGCTGCGGCGCGTCATCAAGCGCAAGGCGCGCCTGATGCCCAAAATTCCCGACGGAGCCACGTGTCCGGCCGAGGTCTCCGACGCGCCGATTGTGCAGACCCTCGTCTCCGCCGGCGCACCGGTGCCCGTCGGGGGCAACTCGATCCGGTTTTTTAGCGATGGCGAGGAGGCCTATGCGTTGCTCGAAAAACACATCCGCGCCGCCGAGCACTCGATTCACATCACCACGTTCATCCTCGGCCGTGACGATACCGGCCGGCGGCTCATCCAGTTGCTCGCGGAGCGCGCGCGCGCCGGCGTGAAGGTGCGGCTGCTGCTCGACGCCGTCGGCAGTTTCATGGCGAGTGGCAGTTTCTGCCGTCCGCTCCGGAAGGCCGGCGGTGAAGTGGGGAAGTTCATGCGCGTGATTCCGTTTTCCTCGCGCGGCTCGGCCAACCTCCGCAGCCACCGCAAAATCGCCGTGTTCGATCATCACACCGCCGTCGTCGGCGGCTACAACCTCGCCCGCGAATACATGGGCCCGAAGCCCTATAAAAAACGCTGGCAGGATTTCGGCGGCGTGATCGAGGGTCCGGCGGCGACGCTGCTCAACGAGGTCTTCATCGCCGACTGGTGTTTCGCTACCGGCCAATCGGAAAGCAAACTGCTGGCCGACTTGCCGGCGTCCGCCGCCCCGGCGCGCAGCCGCTCCGTGCTGCAGGTCGTCGCGAGCGGTCCCGACGTGCCCGGCGATCCGCTCTACGAGGGCGTGGTCTCGATGTTGCAGGAGGCGAAGTCGAGCATCTGGATCGTGACGCCCTATTTCATTCCCGACGACGTGCTGCTGCGCTCGCTGGTGGTGAAGGCGCGGTCCGGGGTGGAGGTGACCGTCATCGTGCCCGCGCGCTCCGATCATCCGGTGACGGATTTTGCCCGGCGGCATTATCTGCGCGAGCTGACGGCGGCGGGCGCGCGTGTGCTGCTCTTTGGCCCCGGGATGCTGCATAGCAAGGCGATGATAGTGGACGACCGCGTGGGCCTCTTCGGCTCCACCAATTTCGATCTGCGCAGCCTGCTGGTGAATTTTGAAATCGGCGTGGTCGTCCACTCGGCCGCTGACGCGAAGGCGATGAAGAGCTGGGCCGCGGCGCTCGCGAATAACTGTCGCGAATTTAAACTCGTCCCGGTGAAGAGACGGCGCCTGCTCGGTAATCTCCTCGAGGATCTGAGCCGGCTCCTGGCGCCGCTGCTTTGACCGAAATGCGCGGTTGCGCCCTCCGCCGGAAACGCGTCGCCTGAAGCGATGACGAAAGCCTCCGCCCTGCGCACCCGGCACATTTTGATCCTGGTTGCGATCGCGGCGGTGCTGTTGCTGGTCCTCCAGCGGCTGCAGCTCGGCGGAGAGTTCGATCGCTGTGTCGCGTTTTTTCGCGCGGCCGGACCGGCGCCGTTTTTCATCGCGATGGCGCTGCTGCCGATTTTCGGTTTTCCGATCGTGGCCTTCACCGTCGTGGCCGGGCCCGTCTTCGGTCCGGTGATCGGCGTGGGCAACGTCATCAGTTGCGCGATCGCGGCCGAGGTGGTGAACATGACGATCTGCTACTGGCTCGGGGCGGGACCGCTGCATCCGTGGGCGGAACGGGTCGCCGCGTGGCTGGGCTACAAACTGCCGGAGCTCCCGGAAGGATCGGCGTGGGAAATCACACTGCTGGTGCGCATCATTCCCGGGCCGCCGTTTTTCCTGCAGAATTATCTGCTCGGTTTCGCGCGCGTGCCCTTCGGTATTTATCTTCTCGTTTCCACGCTGGTGCACGCGCTGTTCGTCGTCGGCGCGATCCTCGCGGGCGACGCCTTCACCCGCCGCGATCCGCGGGCGCTGGCGGTGGGTGTCTTGCTGGTCGTGGCCGGTGGCATCGCGATCTACCGGATCCGCCGGCGCTGGATGAAACCGCCCGGCGACAAAAGGCGCAAACCGACTGCCTAAGCCGGCCGGGTGGAAGTGTCACCCAAGGGGCGACGAAGGCGGGGAGATTTTGGCCCGTTCGGCGTCGGTTACCAGCGGCCGCGGCGGGGCGGGGAAATGTAGATGCCGATTTGGTTGGGCGGCTCGCGGTCGCGATACCAGTGATGGCCGTCCATCCACGGATCGTCGTGAAACCACGGGTCACGGCGGGGGCCATAGTAGACATCTTCGCGGACGCCGACGTAGCCGCCGGACGCGCAGCCGCTGAACGCAATGAGCGCGCCGCCCGCGAGGACGGCACCGAGGAGAATTTTACGGAGGGAGTTCATGGGCTTTTGGCGGGATTGGCGTTGTCCACGTATTGCACGAGGCCGATGGTGCCGCCCGTGGAGTCGGCGATGATGGCGAAACGGCTTTCGTAAGCAGCGGGGCGCGGCTTCACCAGGACTTCGCCGCCGAGTTTCACGGTGCGCGCGAGCGCCTCGTCGATGTCGGCAACGTGGACGATGCCGAGCCAGCCGGGCTTGGCGTCATCGTAGTCCGGCAGGGGCGCGACGCCCGCGCGGGCGAGGCCGCCACTCGAGAGCAGAAAATCGTTTTTCCGTTCGGTGCGCGTGTCGGGCGCCATCGTGTAGTTGATCACCTGCCGATAAAACGCGGAGACGACCTGCGGCTGCTTCACGTAGAGTTGAAACCAGTTCCAGTCGCCAGCGATCGGTTCGCCGTCGGCGGAGTCACCGGAGCTCGATTCGATCAGACCGATCGTCGAGCCCTCGTTGTCGGCGATGATCGCCTGCGCGCCGCGGTTCGGAAATTTGCGGGCGTCGGCGCGGATTTGTCCGCCGGCGCTCGTGACCAGCTTGAGTGTCTTGGCGATGTCGGTGACAGCGATGTAGCCGATCCAACGCGAGGCCCGTTTGGTGTTGGAGGGCGGACGGGGCGCGAGGCCCGCGACCGGACGGCTGCCATTGCTGAACACCGTGTAGGCCTTGCCGTCCTGCGTGATGGTGTTGGCGGTCCAGCCGAACAGGCCGCTGTAAAACTTGGTCGCCGCCTCCGGCTCCGTCGTGAACAGATCGGCCCAGACAAACTTGCCGGGGCGATGCTCTTTGGACGCGGGCGTGTTGAGCGGTTGAAAAGGCTCGGCGGCGCGCGCGGAGACGGGGAGTCCGATGCCGACGAGGACCGGAAGGGCGAGAAGCGTCGCGAGGCGGTAAACTGAAGTTGTCATGAGAGGAGAGGCAGAGGAACGGCCGGGGAAACGAGGTGGTGGGCCGCGCGGGTTTCCCGTTCGCAGCAAAGGTAGTCACGAACGCGAAAGTGAAATATGGGGTGTAACCCACCTGAAATTCGGCGGGAGTTCTTCGGCGAAATTTCCCGCGCCGGGTCATTCTTGCGACGTAGGGTTACACCTCATATCCGGCGGGCCGCGCTTGGAGCATCATCCCAGTCGAAGTTAAACGTCAGCAACTCAACCTCGAAAAATCATCCTATGGCCAAGAAAAGCAGAGGCGGCAGAATGACTGCCGCGAAGAACCGCGCCGCGAAATCACCCGGAGGCAAGGGCCCGATCAAAAAGCGTCCGGCCGGCCGGAACATCATGAAGACCTGAAAAGGTCGCTCGTGAGCGCAACGTTATCGAGGCCGTCTCACGACGGCCTTTTTTATTTCGATGAGTGATCATCCGCCCCGCTGTGCCAGTTGCGCGGAGCCGATGGCCAGCAAGTTTTGCGCGCACTGCGGCGAAAAACGCCGCGGCGCCGAAGAGCATACGCTGGCACATGTCCTGGGCCATCTGACCGAGGCGTTCACCAACGCCGATGGAAAGGTGTTTCTCACCCTGCGCCTGCTGCTGACGCAACCGGGCCAGCTCACCGCCGACTATTTGCGCGGACGTCGCCGGCCCTACATTCCGGCGCTGCAACTGTTCCTGATCGCGAACCTGATCTTTTTTTTGCTGCACCCGTTGATCGGCGGCTCGAACACGCTCACGACCGATCTCGACGCCCACCTCCACTATATGTGGCACAGCGCGCTGGCGCAATCGCTGGTGGCGCCGCGGCTCGCGGCCCGCGCGTTGTCGGTCGAAAGCTATGCCGCGATTTTCAATCCCGCGGCGGTCACGCAGGCGAAGACCCTCGTGATTCTCGTGGTGCCGTTTTTCGCGCTGGCGTCGATGGCCCTCTATTGGCGCCAGCGGCGGCGCGCGACCGCGCACCTCGTCTTCGCGTTCCATATTTGCGCGGTCTGGCTGCTGTTCATCTGCGTGAGCCTGATGCTGACGAATATTATTCTGCGTCTGCTGCGCCTCGGCCATGTTTTCCCCTCGGCCGACGCGGTGACGCTTGCCACGGCGGTCCTCAGCCTGGGGGTGATGACCGCTTATCTCTTTCGCGCCGCGGGCGTCGTCTTCGCCCGCGCTCCCGTCTGGATCACGTTTGCCAAAGCGGTGGCGCTGGCGGCGGCGCTGGAGTTTTCGCTGCAAGCCTACCGGCTCGTGCTGTTCTTCATCACGTTTTGGTCCACGTAGGCGAAAGACGTTCGACGGCGGCGATGGGCGCGGCACCGCTCTGGAAATAAACAAGGGAGATCAACACCCCATGGGGTCCGGTGCTGTTCTCTGCTATCTTATCCTTCATCTATGTTCACCTCCGAGATAGCATTTTCCCGGCGGCTCGCTCCGCTCATCGTTAGAAGTGCGCGCTTGAGTTTGATGATGCTCACCGCGGGCGCCTTGGCCGGTTGGTTGCCGCGGGCTCAGGCCCAGACCACCGTCAATCTGGGTGCGGCCGCGAACTTCGCGATTCTGGCGAGCTCCGGAATTACCAATGTGGGCGTCACCCAAGTGAGTGGAGACGTCGGCACGGCTCCCACTGCCACCATCGATGGGGGCGGCAGTTTTAATTTCGTGACGGGGGCGAATCATGGCAACGATGCCTTCACGCTGAATGCCCAATCCGCCGCGGCCACCGCTTATACCGACGCCGCGAGCCGGGTGGCGACCCCGATCGGCGCGGCGCTCGGTGGGACAAGTCAGGCGCCCGGCGTTTACAGCGCCGGCACATTTGGGCTCACCGGAACCCTCACGCTCGACGCCAGCGGCAATCCCAATGCCGTCTGGATTTTCCAAGCTGGGTCCACGCTGGTAACGGCAGCCCTTAGTCAAGTCACGCTCCTCAACGGCGCCCAAGCCGCGAATGTCTTCTGGCAGGTTGGCACTTCGGCGACGCTGAATGGCGTAAATTTTTCGGGCACGGTCCTCGCGAACCAGAGCATTACTCTGACAACGGGTGCAGTCGTGGCCGGCCGGCTGTTGGCCCTGGGCGCTCACGTGACCCTCGACAGCAACACCCTCACGGTCCCGAGTGCCATCCCGGAACCCGCGACCACCGCCTTCATCGCGGCCGCGGGCGCGCTGGGCCTCGCGGTCTGGCGGCGGCGTGCGAAGCGTTGAGGAGGTTCTCTGGCCACATGCTCGCGTTCAGCTCGGCCTTTACGTCATGAGCCCGGTGCTGAAGCAACCCTTGATCCGGGCCGGCGTTGTGCTCGGCCTGGGCTTTGGCGGCTTTGCCGACGGGATCGTGCTGCATCAGATTCTCGGTTGGCATCATCTGGTCTGCCTCACCGAATATTGCCGGCCGGTTTCGGTGGCCGAGCTTCAGGTGCAGAATACGCAGGACGGATATTTTCATCTGGCCCTCTGGCTGGTGACGCTGGCGGGAACGGCGATGCTCTTTCGCGCCGCGCGAGATCCCGGTCCGGCGTGCAGCGGCCGCGGGTTTGCGGGCGCGATGCTGGCCGGGTGGGGTCTGTTCAACGTGATCGAAGGCTTGATCGATCATCAGATTCTCGGAATTCATCACGTGCTGCCGGGCGATCCCGACCAGCTTTGGTTCGACCTGCTGTTTCTCGCGGTCGGCGTCGGGTTGATCGGGACAGGTGCGGCGCTGATGCGAAAGCGCGTCGCCGTTTAAGATCGAAGGCCCGTCAGATTACACCCTATACCGTCGGCGGGCCATTGGCCTATACTCCTGCCAGCACTCATGAAATTTTCCGTTCGCCTTCTCGCCCCCTTGGCGCTCGCCGCAGTCGCCGGCGTCGCGCGGGCGCAGTTCACCGACACGTTCAACACGATCAATCCCGCGTGGGTCACCAACCGTTTCAGCCCTGCCGGCTTCGATGCCGTGGTCTTCGACGGCGACAACCGGCTCCGGCTCACACTCGACCAGACCGGCAGCCCGGCCAACCGCTCCGCGAGTTTTAGCAGCGAGTTCTACAACACCCAGGGCCGCGAACGTCCCGGCGGGATCACCGGGCTCTGGACGCTCAGCACGCAGCTCTACTTCTCCTCGGCCTTCAACACCACGACCGGCCTGATCACGAGCAGCGATTTTTGGGCTCACACCGGCACGACGCCGGGCGGTGGTGACTATGCGACGTTTGGTTTTACCAACGAGAGCCCCACCGACTATCTCAACCCTGCCGCCGCTGATCGGGCCTTCAGCTTGCTCGTCTACACCGCCAACACCGGCTACGTTCATCTCGCTGCGCCCGTCGGCTTCCAGTTCGATGCCTGGCATGTGCTCTCGACCACCTCGACCGGCGCCGCCTTCGAATTTCGCATCGACGGCGTCCTGCTCCTCACCGCCCCCACCGCGGCCGGCAACGATCTCCTGAGTGCGATGGTGCAGGGTTACAATTATGGTGGCACCGGTAATTACAGCACTGCGTTTTACTGGGACAACCTCGTCGCGACCGCCATTCCAGAGCCCGGCACCAGTGCGCTGCTCGCCGCCGTCGGCGTGCTGGGCCTCGCGGTCTGGCGACGCCGGCGCGCGGTCCGCTGAATCTTTCGTCCCACGGACCCGCTCACAGCACCCGGAGGAACGCCTCAAGGTCGGCCTTCTCGTCGGCGGTGAGATGCGTCTCGAGGATCAAATTGAAGAACTCGATGGTGTCGGCGAGGGTGAGCAGGCGGCCGTCGTGCAGATAGGGCGGTGAGTCTTTGATGCCCCGCAACGGAAACGTTTTGATCGGCCCGTCGGCCGTCGTCATCGCACCCCGGATCATTTGCGGCGGATAGAAACGACCGGTCTGCAAATCGTGCATCGAGTTGTCCGTGTAGTGCGGCGGCGTGTGGCAGCTCGCGCATTGCGCCTTGCCGAAAAACAATTCCTGGCCGCGCTGCTCCGCCGCCGTGGCTTGCTGGGGATCGAGTTTGCCGAAGACGTTGAGTTTGGGCGCGGGCGGGAAATCGAGCAGCGCCTGCAGTTCCGCCATCGCGTGCACCTGGCTGCCGCGTTCGAGAATATTCACGCCCTTCTTCGTGGCGATCACCGGATCGCCGTCGAAGTAGGCGGCGCGCTGCTCGAACTCCGTGAAGTCCTCGACGGTTTTCAACGCGCGCTGCGAACCGAAGAGTTGCTGGATGTTCACGCCGCGCAGGCTCGGGGTGTCGACGCGATGGCGGAACGCCTGCGGCCGGGCGTCGCCCGCGAGATGCGTGGCGGCATCGGTGTGGCCGTTCGAATGACAGTCGAAGCAGGCGACGCCGCGGCTCGGTCGTGCGGAGCGGCGATCGTCGGTGGCGTTGAACTGTTGCTGCGGAAACGGCGTCAGCAGGAGGCGCAGGCCCTCGAGCTGCTTGGGATTGAGGAGGCCGTCGAACAGCGTGAAATAATTGTCGAGCGTGACCATCCGGCCCTGCGACACATCGCCGAGGTCGGGGCGCGTCGTCAGGAAAATCGCCGCCGGAAACTCCGGCAAGAAATGATCGGGCAGATCAAAATCGAGATCGTCGCGCGTGAGGTCGCGCTGCTCCTGCCGCTGGAGTTCGGCGATCACGAAGGAGGGGAACAGCATGCCGCCTTCGGGATGATCGGGATGCGGCAGTGGCTTGAAGCCGGCGGGAAAAATATCCCGGGCGCGAATCGCGTCGGGCGTCAGAGCGGCGAGGCTTTCCCACGTGACCCCGGGCGCGAGCCGCGCGCGCGCGCCTTGCTGCAGGGGTTTGCCCCGCGTCATCGTGACGCCGCTGACCGGCCGATCCGCGAGGTCGTAGCGCGCCAAGAGAAATTCCTGCTGGGCCCGCATGAGGCCGGACTTGGCCTGCACCCGGCGGCGCTCGGCCGCCGCGAATGATTCTTCGATTTTCACGGCGGCATAGCTCGACGCCTTCGTTGCGGGAGTGGGTGCCGGCTGGGCGTGCACGTGGCCGAAACCGCCAAGCAGGAGGGTAAGCAGCAGGGTTCGGCTGCGCGGGAAAAAATAAAAGCGTTCCACCATGAGAGTGTAGGGCGGCTCCGGTCTGCGGCTATGGGGTCTTCAACGCACGCGCGCTCCGGCGGGAGCCGGGGTGGTTGGTCCCGCGCTCACGCCCGGTGCGGTCGCTTCCGGCCAGACGTCGACGAAGACGGCCCGCATGCGGGTGCTGGAGACGCGGCAGCGTGCGAGGGAACGCCAGAAATTTCGATTGCGGGCATCACGTTGAAACTCCTTCACCTCGCTGGAAAAATCGCCCCGCCGCGTCAGCCGTCCCACGCCATGGATGAAGTCGCGATCGGCGGAGATAAAATCGTAGGGCAGGAACCAGCGCAGCCAGCGCGCGCGCCGGTAAAGCGTGCGCCGCAGCATCGCTTCAGGGTAGCGATCGGCGGGCACCGCGAAATGGCGGCAGAATTTTTCCTGGAAAGATTCGGGCATCGTGGATGATCCAATCGGGACGTTCCGGATACGGTGGCTGGCGCCGCGCTTTAGCGTGGCCCGACCCGGGACGACGGCGTCGCGGTGCGAAGCCCACGCACGGCGCTCAAAACCAGCGGAGCCCATTTCACGAGGGAGCCAAGGAGTTTCAGGCGCGGGGAAAGGGTGCGCTTGAGCAAGAAACCCAACGGCACGGCCGCGAACTTCGTGAAAGGAGAGAGCCGCCGCCAAAAGGTGAGGGCCCGGTCGAGCCACGCCAAGGGCTGCGCCACGCCGGTGGCGGCGGCCGCACATTCGGCCCGGCGCCGGCCAATGCGGCGATGCAGCGCCGCTTTGTGAAAGGCGAGATGCCTCAGCTCGCGTTGCGGATACATGCGCGGTCTTCGCCGAGTTCCTGCCGGGTCGCGGCGAACGGGATCGGCTGGCTCGCGAGGAAGCGGCGCAGCGCCAGGAGAATCGCGACCAGCGCGCCGGTGTAGAGCAGCGTCAGCCCGCCGAGCACGGCGAGCCGCGCGCTTTCCCAGAAAAAATAAACCAGCGTGAGGCTCGCAAACACGATGGCCATCATGCCGGTAAAAACGGCCGCGCAGATCCAGACGAAGGTCTGGATCAGGCGGAATTTTTCCTCCTGCAGTTCAACGGAGAAGAGCTCGAGTCGATCCTGCACCGTAGCCAGCAGGTTGTCGCCCAGCACCCGGAAGGAATGCAAAAATCCGGTGGGACCGGGTGGTGCCGTTTCCATCGTCGAAGGAGCGGGAGGGCTTAGTCCTTGCTGCGACGGCCGACGAGCACGCCGACGAGGAGGCCGACGCCCGCGGCAATCGCGATCGATTGGTAGGGGTTCGCGCGGATGGTCTCGTCGGTGTATTTCGCGCCGGCGACGACTTTCTTTTTCGCGCCGTCGTAGATTTCGCCGAAACGTTCCTGGACGGCGGCGAAGCGTTCGCGGAGGTTGCTGATCGCTTCAGTCGAATGCTCGGACAGGGAGTCCGCCATCATCGCTTCGGCGGAGCTGACGAGCGATTGGAGCTCGGTGAGAAGTTCTTTGGGCGTGTGAGCCGGGCTTGCTTGATTTTTCATAGGAGGAAAAGGAGAGGAAGGTTGAGCAGGAAGGGTTAGGATGACTTGGAGCCGCGAAACAGGCCGGCGGCGCCGACGACGATGGCGATGGCGCCACCGATCAGCAGCCACATGGATTTGTCGGTCGGATTGCCGGTGAAGAAACGGGTGACATCCGAGGCGGCGGAATTGGAGGCGCTGAGGCCGCAGATGATGAGGATGGTGCCGCCGACGAGCAGCCCGAGGGAGAGAGGTTTATTCATGAAGGGGAGGGAGACGAGGGAAGGTTACGACTGGGAGTGGGGCGCCACGTGATGACGCGCGTGATTGGCGCGGCCGGAGGCGGGTTGGTTGGGGGTGAGCCGGCGGCGTGACGCGGCGCTGGCTGAGGCGTTCTGATTGGTGACGTCGTGCAACACCAGTGGCCGGACGGTGCGGACCGAGGTGGTTTCACCGGCGGGGCGATTTTTGATTTTCGGATGCATGACGGAGAGTGGAGGTTTAAAGGGTGATCAGGGCGGAGATAAAACGGTGCGCGACCGCCGTGGGCGGTCGCGCCGTTGCCGGCGAAGATTGAAAGGATCAGCCCTTCACCATCATGTCGTTGGTCACGGACTTGGTGCCGCGGACGTCTTCGGCGAGCTTCGTGACGAGGGCCTTCTCGGCAGCGGTGCGAGCCTCACCCGTCACGCGGACGACTCCATCGGTGGTGGTAATCTTGGTCTTGAGGGCGCTGGTGGACTTATGGTGGAGCAGCGCGAATTTCACCTGGGTGGTGATGGACGCGTCGTCGATCTTCTCGCCCATGGTCTCGCTGGCGGGTTCCGACTTGACGACGATTTCGTTCTTCACGCTCTTCACGCCGTCGATGTCCTTGGCGTAAGCCGCGGTGAGTTCCTTTTGCGCGAGATTGTTGGCGGTGCCGCTCAAGACGACGTTGCCATCAACGACCGCGACCTTGGTGGAGGTGGCGCTGACGTGGCCCTTGACGAGCAGGCGGCTGCGAATCTTGACGGCCATCCAGGCGTCGGAGTGCTCCGGAAACGAGGGTTGGACCTTGATTTGGTTGTCGATGCGGACGACGCCGGGAAGGTTCTCCACGGTGTCGACGGCGAGTTCCTTGTCGCCGCTGTCGTTGACGGTGCCGGTGAGCGTGACGACGCCATCATTGGCTTTCACCTTCACGCGCTCTTCGAGCACGGTGCGGTAGTTATACGAGGCCTTCGCGGCTTCCTCGATCTTGCGATCGGTAGCGGAGGAGGCGAACAGGGCGATGGGACCTGCGGTGAATGCGAGCAGGGCTGCGATATTTTTGATTTTCATAGGATACAGCGCAGAGCATACGCGCCCGCGGCGGCGGCCGATATACGGCGTTGACCTACCGGGGGTTTGGGTGGCGCCGCAGGCGGGCAATCCTCCGCGCCGACAGCGGGCACGAAAAAGGGCGGCGCGGAAAATCCGCGCCGCCCTCGTGCCGCCCGGGGCGGTGGAAGTGGATTTTTACGGCGTGTCGTAGATTTCGACGAGGACAACGCCGGTCGTGCCGCCGACTCCGGTGACGAGCACGGTGTAGGCGCCGGGCTGGAGCGTGAGGAGCAGCGCCGCATCTTTGCTGCCGGGGGATAGTGCAAAGGCGCCGACTTGCGATGAGGTGGCGCTGATCTGTGCGGCCGAGGTGGGGCCGGACTCCCAGTTGTCGTTGGTGGCAATCAAGGTGCCACCCGACATGACGGCGATCGTGGGATCGGCGAGCACCCCGGGGACGGCAAAGCTCGACAGCGTCGGGCCGACGCCGCGGACGAGCACGGTTTTCGGTGCGTTGCCCGCGATGACGAAACCGGCAATGAGCGTGCCCTCGCCGGCCGAGACGTTGACGCGAGCCGACACGTTGATGAGGCGGGCGCCGAGGACGGAGTCGGTGTCGTAGATTTCCGTGAGCGCTGCGCCACTTGGGCCGTTCGGGCGGAGCAAGCTCGCCGCGTAGGCGCCGCTATTGACGGTGGCGAGCAACGCGGCGTCCTTGCTGCCGTTGGGCAGCGCGAACGCGCCGACGCGCGCGGCGGTGGCCGCAACCAGTGAGCCGTCAGGCTGGCCGCTGAGGGTCGTTTGCCAGTCGTCGTTCGTGGCGATCACGCCGGCGGGGCCGAACAGCGTCAGCAACGGATCGGCGAGGACGTTCGAGACGCCAAAGGAAGACAAGGTCGGGCCGACGCCGCGCACGAGCAGGCCCTTGCCGTTGCCGGCGACCACGAAACCCATGATGAGCGCCTGGTTTCCCGGGCCGGACAACGCGCGCGCTGAGAAATTTACGATCCGGCTGGATGGGGCCGGGGGAATCACGATCGTCAGGAGCGCGGTGCCGGTGCCGGCGGGGTTCGTGGCTGTAACGGTCGCCACGGAGGTGCCCGCGGTCGTGGGCGTGCCGCTGATCACGCCGGTCAGGGCATTGAGGGTAAGTCCCGCCGGAAGGCCGGTGGCGGTAAAACTCGTGGGCGAATTTGTGGCCGGGATCGTGTAACTGAACGGCGCACCCTGCGTGCCGGCGGTCGTGAGCGAACCATTGCCGATAACCGGCGCCGCGCCCGCGGGGACGAACTCGAAGATTACGAGCGCATCGCCGACGCCGGCGGCGTTGCGAGCCAGAACCGTCACGAACCAAATATCCGCCACCGTCGGTGTGCCCGTGATCGCGCCGGTGATGGCATTAACGGCCAAGCCGGGCGGAAGATTGATGGCCCCGAAGCTCGTGGGCGAGCCCGACGCGGTGATTTGGTAACCGGCAAAAGTGACGCCGACCATTCCCCCCTGGACGTTTGGCGCCACGGGCTGGCCGCCGGATTGCACGTCGAACGGGCTCGTAATGACGGGCAGCACGCCGCACGCGACGACCGTGAAGCTTTGCACTACGCTGGGGGCAGCAGAGAAAGTCCCGTTGCCCGCTTGCGACGCCGTGATGACGACCGTGCCGACCGTGCCCGTGAGGGTCACGGTGTTACCCGAAACCGTCGCCGGACCGCTGACCGCCAGCGTCACGGGCAAACCCGAGCTGCTCACGGGAGCGACAAAGGTGAACGGCGCATCGCACGCGGTGTGCCCTGGAATCGCAGCGAACGTGATCGTCTGCGGAGTCGGCGCCACGCCGCACGCCGCGACCACGAAACTCTGCGCGACGTTCGAGGCCGGTGCGAAAGTCCCGTTGCCCGCTTGCGACGCCGTTAACACGACCGTGCCGACCGTGCCTGTGAGGGTCACGGTGTTACCCGAAACCGTCGCCGGACCGCTCACCGCCAGCGTCACGGGCAAACCCGAGCTGCTCACGGGAGCGACAAAGGTGAACGGCGCGTCGCACGCGGTGTGCCCTGGAATCGAAGCGAACGTGATCGTCTGCGGAGTCGGCGCACCGGCGCACGCCGCGACCACGAAACTTTGCGTGACGTTCGGCGCCGCCGCGAAAGTCCCGTTGCCCGCTTGCGACGCCGTTAACACGACCGTGCCCACCACGCCCGTGAGGGTCACGGTGTTGCCCGAAACCGTCGCCGGACCGCTCACCGCCAATGTCACCGGCAAACCAGACGTGGCGACTGGATAGACAAAAGAGAACGGGCCATCACAGGCAGTGTGACTGGAAAGGGGGGCGAACGTGATCGTCTGCGGCGTGAGCGGGACGCTGCACGCGGCGACGGCGAAGCTTTGCGAAACATTGGGCGCGGCGGCGAACGACCCGTTGCCCGCTTGGGACGCCGTCAAGACCACGATACCCGTGCCCGTGAGCGTCACGGTGTTGCCCACGATCGTTGCGGGGCCACTTGTCACCGCGAGCGTGACAGCGAGGCCGGAACTGGCAGTCGGGCTCAAGGTGAACGACGCGTCGCACGCGGTATGATTGAGAATGGGGGCGAAGGTGATCGTCTGGGCGGCCTGACCAATGCTGTAGAAATTATTCGCACCGTAACCCACGTTCGTCGGGGTGAACACGAGCGTCCGGTAAACCCCGCCGAGATTTTGGATGTCCGTCGCCACTCCGGTCAGCGGATTGAGTCGTCCCAAAAACGTGGTCTGCGTGACGGGATCCAATCGGAGATAGTAGAATTGGTTGACCCCAAAACCAAAGCCCACATCGGTGCTCGTATAAGCGAGGTCCGTATAGCCCTTGATGGAGGCAAGCCCCAGATCGACGCGATCGATGGGACCGGAGCCCAAGGCCGGGATCATACTGTCAAGCCAAGTGTGCCCCGTAACCGCATCGGTGCGGAGAAAGTAGAAAAGATTGGCGCCCCAGCCGCCCGCATCTTCCGCCGCGTAGGACATGGCGAAGTAGCCGGTCCCGCCGGGTGCGAGCGGACCGCCCGGCAGGGGGATGGCTTTGATGTCCGTCACGGTCGGGGCGCCCGGCTTGATCAGCGCCACATAGTCGCCGGTGCCGCTGTGGTGAATCGCATAAAAACTCAGCGCGCCGAACCCGAGGTCATTCGCCGCGTAAGTCAGACCCGCGTAGGAGTTCGGGGTCAGGAAATTACCGACGGATGCCTGTGCGGTCGCCGTTCCGATCGGGAGGTAGCTGGTGAAACCGGTCGGATTGCCTCCCGGTGGAATCGCGGCTCCCGTAATCGTGAAAAAATTGGTGGCGGTGGCCCCCGCAAATCCCGAGTTCGAATCGTCGTAGCTCAAGCCCGACAGACCGCTGCCAATCGCCCAGCGGTTGACCACGGTTGCCGCGCTGGCTCCGGTCGGGGTGATCGTCACGAAGTTGTCCGCGCGCAGCTCCAGGCCAGCGAGAACGGTGAAGGCCGCGAGGGCCGAGAACACTGATGTGCGGTAATGCATTTTGAGGCTCCTTGATTCAAACTGACAAAACGCGAGGGCGGAAAACGCGCCGGCGTTCCAGTAGATTCCAGTAGGTTGCAAATGTAGTCCCATCCGGCCGGATTCACCATGGGGTGAACAGCGTGGCGTGTTCACCTACTGGACTGCATCAACGCCGAGGGTCGCCGTTCGGGGTGCGGCAGCTACAAATTTTGAAAACCGAGCGCGAGCGCGTGCAGCGCCGAAAGCGGGGCGAAAAAAGCGGGGGCGGGGCAAAGCGGGCACGAAAAAGGGCGGCGCGGAAAATCCGCGCCGCCCTGAAGTCGCGTGAGCGATATTGAAGAGAGGTTACTGCGTGTCGTAGATCTCGATGAGGGCGATGCCGGCGGTGTTGGCGACGCCGGTGACGAGCACGGTGTAAGCGCCGGGGGGCAGGGTGATGAGCATGGAGGCATCCTTGCTGCCGGCCGCGAGGGCGAACGCGCCGACGGAGGCGGAGGTGGCGGCGAGCTGCGCCGAGGTGGTGGAGCCGACATCCCAATTGTCGTTGCTGCCGACCACGGTGCTGCCCGAGTAAACCGTGATCTGCGGATCGGCGAGGACGCGGGTAACGCCGAAGACGGAGAGCGTGGGGCCGATGCCGCGGATGAGGACGGTTTTCGTGACGGTGCCCGAGATGACGAAGCCGGCCACCAGCGTGCCTTCGCCGCCGGTGACGTTCATGCGCGCCGACACGTTGATGAGGCGCGAGCCGACGGCCGCATCGGTGTCGTAGATTTCGGTGAGGGCGACGCCGCTCGTGGAGTTCGGACGGAGCAGGCCGCTGGTGTGGGCGCCGTTGTTGAGCGTGATCAACAACGCGGAGTCCTTGCTGCCCGCGGGGAGTGCGAAAGCACCGACCCGCAGAGCGGTGGCAGCGATGAGCGCGCTCTGGTTCACGCCATTGCTGTCGATGGACCAGTCGTCATTCGTCGCGATCACGCCACTGGCGTTGAAGAGCGTCAGGAGCGGATCGGCGAGGGCGGTGGTCAGGCCGAAGGCCGCGAGCGTCGGGCCGATGCCGCGCACGAGGAGGTTCTTGCCGTTGCCGGCGACGACGAAGCCCATGATGAGCGTCTGATCGCCCGGACCGGAGATGGCCCGCGCTGAGAAGTTGGCGATCCGGCTCGAGAGGTTCGGGCCGACGGTGATCAGGAGCGTAGCGGTGCTGGTGCCGAGGGAGTTGGTCGCGGTCAGTGTCACACCATAATTACCGGCGGTCGTGGGCGTGCCGTTGATGGCGCCGGTCAGCGTGTTGACGGTCAGGCCGGGGGGAAGTCCGGTGGCGCTGTAGCTCGTGGGCAGACCGGTCGCCGCGATGAGAAAGGTAACAAACGGCGTGCCGACGGCGCCCGTGGTGCTGGTCGGGCCCGTGATGATCGGGGTCGCGGTGATCGGGGCGATCACGATCAGCAGGGTGGCGGTGCTCGTGCCGGCCGAGTTGGTGGCGGTGAGCGTCGAGAACGTCGTGCCGGCGGCCGTGGGCGTGCCGTTAATCGCACCCGTGAGCGGATTGAGCGTCAGACCGGGCGGCAGATTGAACGCCGTATAGCTGGTGGGCAGTCCCGTGGCGCCGATGAGATAAGTGACGAACGGGATGCCGACCGTGCCGGGGGCGGTGGTCGGGCTCGTGATGATCGGTGCGACGGTGATCGGCGCAACCGTGATGGTCACGGTGGAGGTGCTGGTCCCGCTGGAGTTGGTAGCGGTGATGACCACAATAAAGGTGCCGGCGATCGTGGGTGTGCCCGTGATCGCGCCCGTCTGGGAATTGAGCGTCAGGCCCGGGGGGAGCCCGGTGGCGGTATAGCTCGTGGGCAAACCGCTGGCCACGATCACATACGGGACAAACGGCGCGCCGATGGTGGCCGGAGCCGTGGTCGGACTCGTAATAATGGGAGCAATACCGGCGGGCGCGATCGTGAAGGTTAAGGTCGAGATCCCGGAGCCGGCGCTGTTCGTGGCCGCAATCGACGCCACCGAATTACCGACCGTCGTCGGCGTTCCAGAAATGACGCCGGTGGTGGTGTTAAGGCTGAGGCCAGCCGGGAGCGGGCCCGAACTAAAGCTCGTCGGCTGGTTGATGGCCAAGATCGCAAAGGTCAGGGGCGTGCCGACAGTGCCGCCGACGAACAACGATGAATTCGTGATGGCGGGGATGCCCGCGTTCGTGCCACCACCACCACCGCTCGCTGCAACCGTGAGCGTGCGGACGACATTGGTCGCCGCCGCGTTGTTCGAATCGCCGGCCTGGCTGGCCGTGATATTGACGGTGCCGACTCCGACGACCGTGACGGTCGCAGTCGTGACACCGGCGAGCAAGGTGCTCGCGCCGACTGTCGCGACGGCGGGGTTCGCACTCGCGAAGCTGACGGTCAGCCCGCGATTGCTCGTGGCGCTGATGGTGAACGGCGCATTGCCGACCGTTTTATTGGGGAGTTGCGTCTGAGGGAACGCGATCGACTGGGTGGCGACGATCGAGCCGCCGCCATTGAAGACCAAGCCACCCGTCAAGTCGGTTGCGCCGGGGGCGCCTTTGGCATCGAGGATGTCGGTGTCGAGCGTGACGCCCGTTCCCGCCAATAACCGCGCGCTGCCCGCGGCGCCACCCACGGTGCCGACCGTGCCGCCCGCTCCGACAATGAGGGTCGTGCCCGTCAGGTAATTTCCCAAGAGCTTATTGCCAGCGCCGAACGTGATGGCGGTCCCAGCGGTCCAGAAGACGCCGTCATCGTTACCGCCATTCGGGCCGGGATTGATCAAGAGAACCTGCGCATTGGCGGGAATGGTGAGAGCTCCGCCAACATTGATGACCCAGAATACGTTGTCCTTGCCTTGGGCATCGAGCGTGAGGGTGGTCGCTCCGCCGCCCGTCCAGGTTGCGTCGACGGCGGCGGGGACACCGGCGCTCGTCCCATAAATGCCGGGAGCCAGGGTCATCCCCGCCAAGTTGGCGGACAAGACGTTGGCCGGAGGCGTCAACAAGAGGCGCAATTTCGTGTAGGCGTTCGAGAAATCGCCGTTCGCCGTGGTGAGCGGCCCGCCGGCGTTGACGATCGAACCGTTGATAATCGTCAGATTACCCGGGAAGCCGTTGATCGTGGCCGAGCCGACGTTGCCATTGCTGACAGTCGAGATCGGAGTGGAGCTAGTCACGGCCGAGAGGCCGAGGGCCACGAAGTTGCCCGAGGTCTGCAAGACCGATTGGGCAAACCCGGTGGTAATGGGAATGCAAAGGAGCGTGGCAAGGACCCCGAGGGTCGATAATCTTGAGGGGAGGGATTTCATATGAGTCTTCATTTCTTTAACTAGATGAATGCGGTGCGGTGAACGCAGCTTCGGTTAAGCCATGAGAATACGCGTTTGCGGAAGGAGCTGATATGGGGTGAACCAATAATGGGGCGTTCACCTAATGGACTGCATCGATTCCCGACGGGCTCCGGTCGGGGTGTGCCCCTCCAAATCTTGAAAACCAGCGCGAGCGTGTGCTTCGCCGAAACCGGGCGGGGGCAAAGCGGGCACGAAAAAGGGCGGCGCGGAAAATCCGCGCCGCCCTGAAGTCGCGTGAGCGATATTGAAGAGAG
>JBBRLB010000025.1:0-55735 GCA_038231575.1 Opitutales bacterium
GTTGGCCAAGGCGCGCGAGGCCGCGAATCTGTCCGTCGAACAGCAGCGCGCGTTGATTCGCGATGCGGAGCGGCAACTGATCGGCGAGGTGCAAAGCTTGTTTCTCAAGGTTCTGTCACTCGATCGGCAGCATGCCGCTCGTCAGCGACTCGTGGATCACGGGATCAAATTCGCTGCCATCATAGAACAGCGCTACAAGGCCGGCGAGGTGCCGCAGACCGATATTGCGCCGATTCGAATCGAGATCGCGAAGGTCCGGCAAGAGCAGCAACTCCTCCTGGCTGAAAAAGCGGATGCAGAGTTGAAACTCAAATTCGTGATCGGCGTGCCTCCGGATGAGGCGCTCACCGTCGTGGGCGATTTGGACGAGATTGTGAAACGGTGGGAGGCTCCCGTGCTGGTCACGGGAATTGAGCAACGCCCCGACTATGCCGCCGCGAAAATCGCCACGGCCCAAGCCGAGGCGGAAATCCAAGTGGCCAAAGCGGACGCCTATGAAGACGTGACGGTCGGGGTCGATTACGAGGGCGAGCGGGCAGTGTTCGACGCGCCTATCGGCGTCAAAAAAGATTACTACCTTGGCTTCAAAGTTTCGATCCCGCTTCCGGTTCGGAACAAGAACCAGGGACGCATCCTCGAACAGCAGGCCGCGCGTCGCCAGGCGGAGGCAGAGCTTGCGTCCGTCCGGCAAAAGGCGATTTCCGAAGTCGCTCAAGCCCGGTCGGCCGCGGAGAAGCTCGGTCCCATCCTTGCACGCTATCGCGAGGAACTGATTCCGCTGGCCGAACAGCATTACCAAGCCGTGCAGCGGGCATATCAGCAAGGCCAGGAGGGAATCGCGCCGGTATTCCAGGCCCAGCAGCAGCATTTCGCGCTCGAGGTCGACTACCTCACCTATCTCGCCCGTCGCATCGACGCGCTGGTCACAATCGAAACCGCGTCGGGTGCGCACCCACACGTGCGCCAACATCCCGCAGCCTCATCGCATCCGCATTCTTCTATTCAGCCATGATTTTTTATCGTTTCCTGATCACGACGGCGTTGTTGGCCGTGGGGGCCGTGCCGCCCGCACGTGCGCACGAAGGCCACAACAAGGCGCCGGGCGCACAAGGTGCCGGCGCGGTAAACGGCCCGATCACGATTACGCCGGAAGCCACCAAAAATCTTGGACTCAAAGTCGAGGCCGCGGAGCTGCGCACGCTGCAAAAAACGATTGCCATGCTCGGCAGTGTCGAACTCGACCCGTCGCGCGTCGCGGTGGTGGCGAGTCGCATCTCCGGGCGCATTCTGCGCCTTGCGGTCAAGGAGGGCGACACGGTCGCCAAAGGTGATTTCCTGATCGAAATCGAAACGCGCCAGATCGGCGAGCCGCCGCCCAAAGTGGAGTTCACGGCGCCGATCAAAGGCACCATCATCGAGCAGCCGGTTTTCACTGGCGACAGCGTCAATCCCGAGGGCCGGTTGCTGACCATTGCCGACCTTTCGGAGCTCTACGTTGTCGGCCGCGTTTTTGAAGGCCAGGTCGCCCAAGTGAAAAAAGGCCAGTCTGTGCGTCTGCGCGCAGAAGCGTATCCCGACGAAAGCTTCACCGGCACGGTGGAAAGCTACACGCCGCGGCTCGATCCCGAAACGCGCACGCTGGGCGTTCGCGTCCGCGTCGCGAATGCCGACGGCAAGCTTCTACCCAACATGCGCACGACTTTGAATGTGATCACCGCTGAAGCTGATTCCGTCATCACAGTTCCGCACTCGGCGATTCTCGGCGAAACGGGAAATTTCTTCGTGTTCGTGCAGGACGATAAAAATCCGCAGGTCTTCCTGCGCACGCCGGTGGTGCTCGGGTTGCGGGATGATCGTTACATCGAGGTGGTCGAAGGCGTGCTGCCTGGGGCGCAGGTCGCCGTTTCGGGCAACTATCAGCTTCAATATGTAACTCCGAACGCGAAGCCGACGACCGCACAAGCGACTGCCGCGGCCGGCGCACCGAAGGCCGCTTCCGCGAATGCGGAGCACAAGCACTAAGCTAAGCTCGCACTAAGCTGCATCATGCTGAACCGGCTGATTGAATTTTCCCTGCGGAACCGCCTGTTTGTCCTCGCGGCCAGCGCGCTGCTGCTCGTTTACGGGGGGTTCGTGATCGCGAAACTGCCCGTCGATGTGTTTCCCGATCTCAATCGGCCCACGGTCAATATCTTGACCGAAGCCGTGGGGCTTGCGCCGGAGGAGGTCGAAACGCTCGTCAATCTTCCCATGGAGACGGCGCTCAACGGCGCGCCCGGCGTGAAACGTGTCCGCTCCACCGCTGGGATCGGGCTGTCCATTCTCTACGTGGAGTTCGACTGGGGCATGGATATTTACCGCGCACGCCAGCTTGTGCAGGAACGCCTGCAACTCGCCGCGGAAAAGCTTCCGCGCAACGTCACGCCGACGATGGGGCCAATCAGCTCCATCATGGGTGAGATCATGCTGATCGGTCTGCGGAGTGAAAACGGCGCGACGGCTCCGATGGACATCCGTTCACTCGCCGATTGGACCGTGCGGCAGCGGCTGCTGACGATTCCCGGCGTTTCGCAGGTTATCGCCATCGGCGGCGGCGTGAAGCAGTATCAAGTTCTGCCGTCGCCGGAAAAGATGAGCGCACTCGGAGTCAGCCTTGACGATGTTCTGACGGCGACCCGCGAAGCCCAGGAAAACAGCTCGGGTGGATTTCTGGAGAACGCGAACAAGGAGGCACTGATCCGCAATATCGGCCGCACCACGTCGCTCGAAGAGATCGCCGATACGGTGGTGATGATGCGCAAGGGCGTGCCTGTGCGGTTGCGCGATGTCGCCGAGGTGAAATTCGGCCGACAGGTCATGCGTGGCGATGCGGGCGTCAACGGTCAGGCCGCGGTGATCCTCTCGGTCCAAAAACAGCCCGGCACCGACACGGTCACGTTGACGAAGCTGGTCGAAAACGCGCTCGCGGAAGTCGGCAAATCCCTGCCGGCCGACGTGAAAATCGTCACCCTCTTTAAGCAGGCGAATTTCATCACCGCGGCCATTGCGAATGTGGAGGAAGCCATCCGCGACGGCGCTATCATGGTCGTGATAGTGCTGTTTCTTTTCCTCCTCAATTTCCGCACGACGCTCATCACGCTGACCGCGATTCCGCTGTCGTTCGTGGTGACCGGACTCTATTTCAAATTCGCCGGGATCAGCATCAACACGATGACCCTCGGCGGGCTAGCCGTCGCCATCGGCATGGTGGTCGATGATGCGATTGTGGATGTGGAAAACGTCTTTCGCCGCCTGCGGGAGAACCGCCAGGCCGCCAACCCGCGGCCCCCGTTGCGGGTCATTGCCGAGGCTTCCTCCGAAGTGCGAAACTCCATCCTCTTCGCGACGCTCGTGATCATTCTCGTGTTCATTCCGCTCTTCGCGCTGGGCGGGATCGAGGGCCGGCTGTTCGCGCCCATCGGGGTGGCGACAATCGTGGCGATGATCGCGTCGTTCGTCGTGTCGCTGACGGTCATTCCAGCGCTCGCGTCGTTTCTTTTGCCAAAGATGAAACGCATGGGGGACGAGCGGGACGGCTGGCTCGTGCGGGGACTGAAGGCATTCGATCGAAAGATCGTGCTCGGCCCGTCCATGCGCCACCCGTGGGTGATCATCGTCCTTGCCGCGCTGCTGGTGGGCGGGTCGTTCCTGCTCTATCCGCGGATGGGCAAACTGTTTCTCCCTGATTTCAACGAAGGCACTTCGACGATCAACATTCTCTCGGCGCCGGGAACGTCGCTCGCGGAATCGTCGCGCATCGGTTTGATCGCCGAGAAACTGCTGCTCGGAATCCCGGAGGTGGCCTCGACCGGTCGCCGCACCGGGCGCGCCGAATTGGATGAGCACGCCGAGGGCGTGCATTACACGGAAATCGACGTGGATTTCAAACCGTCGTCCCGTTCGCGAGAGGCAATTCTCGACGACATTCGTGCCAAGCTGGGACAGATCCCCGGCATCGCCAGCAGTGTCGGCCAGCCGATCTCGCATCGGCTCGATCATCTGCTTTCCGGCGTGCGCGCGCAGATTGCGCTGAAGATTTTTGGTCCCGATCTCGAAAAGCTTCGCACCTACGCTGCCGAGGCCGAAACCGCGCTGCACGATATTCGCGGCCTCGTCGATTTGCAGGTCGAGCAGCAGGTGTTGATCGACCAGGTGAAAATTCAAGTGAACCGCACGAAAGCCGCGAACTATGGCTTGAAGCCGGGTTCGTTGAATGAGCAGCTCGAAGCCGCGCTCAACGGCAGCACCGTCGCACAAATTTTGGAAGGGCAGCGCACCTACGACCTCGTGGTTCGACTCGACGAACGCCATCGGGGGAACGTCGCGGCGATCCGCGACATCCTCATCGATGCGCCGGTGGGGGGCAAAGTGCCGCTGTATCTGGTCGCGGACGTGCTGGAAAGCAAAGGTCCGAACGCGATCAACCGCGAGGACGTGCAACGCCGGATTGTGGTGTCGGCCAATGTATCAGGGCGCGACCTGGGCTCGGTTGTAGCCGAGATCCAAAAGACGATCGATGAGCACGTGCACTTGGAGACGGGCTACTTCGTCAGCTACGAAGGCCAGTTTCAAAGTCAGCAGCAAGCGACGCGCGTCATCGGCATTCTCGCCGTCTTTACGTTCGGCACGATCTTCCTCGTGCTGTATTCGCATTTCCGCTCCGGGATGATTGTCGCGCAGATTTTGCTGAACATCCCCCTGGCGTTTATCGGCGCGCTTGTCCTGACCTATTTCATGGTGGGAACGGTCTCCATCGCGACCTTGGTCGGGCTTATCACCCTCGCCGGCATCGCGTCGCGCAACACGATCATGATGATCTCGCACTACCTCCATTTGATGGAGCACGAGGGCGAGAAGTTCGACGCGCACATGATTATCCGCGGATCGCTGGAGCGGCTCGTGCCGGTGACGATGACGGCACTCACGGCCGGGCTCGCCCTGATCCCGCTGGTGCTGGCAGCCGATCAACCCGGCAAAGAAATTCTCTACCCGGTGGCCGTCGTCATCCTCGGCGGACTCGTTAGCTCGACGTTTCTCGACATGGCCGTCACGCCGGCCGTGTTCTATAAATTCGGCCGACGTGCCTCCGAACGATACCTGGCTCGCGCCAAAGTCGATCCGCTCGACGCCGATTTGGTTTCGCCGCCTCAGCCCCTCAAACCGGTGCGCTCCCCCGTGTCGCCCTGATTTCTTTCCACACAGTTTCGTCCGTAACCTCAACAAGTCACTCCTATGAAAACATCGATCAACACGTTCCGCGCGCTTGCCGGTCTGGCTGGCGTCGCGTTCCTTCTGTCTACAACTCCCACCTTCGCAGCCGAGAAAGCACACGGCCCTGGCGAGCACGGCGCCGCCGGCATGGCGAAGCCCGCAAATTCTGCCGCCGCACTTGAGACCGTGCATAGGCTCCACGCAGAGCTGGCGGCCCAAGTGAAGAGCAAGCAGCTCAAGTCGGTGCATGACACTGCCGAAAAACTTACTGCAGCCGCCAATGCGCTGCCGGCCGTTTCCAAAGATTTGCCCGCGGAAAAATTGAAGCGGGTCGAAGGCTCGGTGAAGAATCTCGCCAAGGCACTCGATGCCCTGCACGACGCCGCCGACGAGGGCAACCAGGCCGGCTCAGAGAAGCATTTCGCGACGGTCGAATCGCTGTTGAAGATGATCGATGCGCAGTATCCGGCAATGGCGGCCAAGAAAGAAAAAGCCGCCCACTGATCGTCCGCTTCTTGGTTCACGGCCGCAGCGGGATCGCCACCGGTGCGGGTTAGTTCAGAAGATAACCTGATTTTTATCCGATCCCCATGAAGAAACTTATCCTCGCGCTGCTGTTGGCGTCCACGGCGTTCTCGCAGGCCGTCATGCCGGAGGGCGCTGCCATTTCCGGAAGCATCGTTTGAAGGCATCGTGAGCAGCCTCGTGTTCCATAATCTCGACCGCGCGACCAAGCTTGCTGCGCTGCGCGAAATCCGTCGGGTGCTCACGCCCGGCGACCAACTCCATATCGCCGACTGGGGCCGCGCCGCCAACCCGCTCATGCGCGCGGCGTTTCTGCCGGTCCAATTGCTCGACGGCTTCGCCACGACCGCCGACAACGTGCGCGGTCGCCTTCCGGCGTTGATGACCGAAGCCGGCCTCGCCGACACCTTCGAGACCGGCCGGATCGCCACGCCCTGCGGCACAGTCTCGCTCTATCGCGCTGCGCGCGGTTGAATTTTGTTCCCGTCCAATCGAAACCATAAACATATGAAATCCATCCGTCTCCTCCTCGCGCTCGCTCCCGCCGCGCTGTTTGGCAGCGCTGCTTACGCCCATGACAAATCGGCACCGCTCGATGCCGGTCAGAAAGCATTCCTTTCTCAATACGAAGCGGTCCGCGCAGCGCTCGCGGCCGATAATCTTGCTGCCGCGAAAACGGCGGCCGGCCCGCTCGCGAAAGACCTCGCCGCGGTCGCGCATGAATCGACCAAGGCCCAACCCGCCGCGGACGCCGCGCAGAAGCTCGCGTCCGCCAAATCGCTCGCCGATGCGCGCGAAGCGTTCAAGGGTGTGAGCAAGCGCGCGGTTCACTACGCGGAAGGCAAAGAGGGCTACTACATCGCCAATTGCCCGATGGTGCAGGGTGGCGAAGGCGACTGGGTGCAAACCTCAAAAAAAATCAGCAACCCGTATTTCGGGAAGGCCATGCTGACGTGCGGCAGCATCAAGTGATGTGAACGTTGCGCTCGGGCGGCGAAGGCGTCGCCCGAATTTTGTCTGATCGGCCTTCGATCCGGCACCCGGCACAAATATAGGCAAGGCGCTGAATCATTCGTCGGAATGCCTGCATGGTGCGCACTATTTCCGCAAAGATGCGCAGCAACGCTAGGATTGGATCTGGCATAATTGAAACACCATGATGCCACAGCTCCCCTCGCCATCGCTTCGATTGAGTCAGGTTTCGTGCGAAAGATTTTAACGGGAGGAACCGCACCCGCATTATTGTGACCGTAAACGATTCCTCCCGCTCTTCTCTTCCCACCATGCAATGCTCGCCGATTTCCCGCCGCCACTTTCTTCGCAGCACCGCTGCGGTCAGCTTGGGTGCGAGCTTGGGGAGACTCGTTCCCGCCTTTGCCCAGAGTCCCGCCTTTGCAGGCTACGTTCCCAGCGCACCCTCCGCAGCGGAGGGGGTGGTGTCCGAAACGGCCCTCGTGATTTCCGAGGAAGGTCTGTTGTTTGGCGGCCGTCGAGGGAACGCCGTGTCCGTCAACGGCACTGTCCCCGCACCGCTCCTGCGATTTCGCGAGGGACAGAATGCGGTGATCCGCGTGACCAACCGGCTCAAGGAAGACTCGTCGATTCACTGGCATGGCATTCTTTTGCCGCAACCGATGGATGGTGTGCCCGGCGTGAGCTTCAAGGGCATCGAGCCCGGCGCGACGTTCACCTACGAATTTCCGATCAAGCAATACGGCACCTACTGGTATCACAGCCACTCGGGCTACCAAGAACAGCTCGGACTCTACGGCCCTTTGATCTTCGATCCCGCCGAGCCCGACCCCTTCGCATATGATCGCGAGCACGTCGTAATGCTTTCGGATTGGACGTTTCACAAACCCGGTGTGTTGCTCGCCAAACTGAAAAAAGACGCCGCCTTCAGCAATTACCAGCGGCAGACCCTTGGCGATCTCTTCAGTGATGCGAAAAAGCGTGGCTGGCGCGCCACGCTCGCTGACCGCGGTGCCTGGGCGAAGATGCGGATGGACCCGACGGATTTCGCCGACATTACCGCGGCGCACTACACTTATCTGACGAATGGTCGCGCTCCGGAGGGTAACTGGACCGGAATCTTTCGTCCCGGAGAACGGGTCCGACTGCGTTTCATCAACGCGGCGGCGATGACGCACTTCGATGTGCGTATCCCAGGACTCGCGATGAACGTGATTCAAGCCGACGGTCAAAACATTCAACCGGTTCGCGTCGAAGAATTCCGCATCGCCCCGGCTGAAACCTATGACGTGATCGTCGAACCCACCGAAGATCGTGCCTACACCATTTTTTCCGAAACGATGGATCGCAGCGGTTACACGCGTGCCACCCTCGCACCGCGCGACGGGATGGAAGGACCGATCCCGCTCCGTCGCCCGCGTCCGCTTCGCACCATGAAAGACATGGGCATGGGCGAGATGGGCGGAATGGATATGAGCGGTGGCAAAGCGGCAGCGTCCGACAGCGACATGGCCAAGATGCCCGGAATGAGCAAAGATTCAGGAGGAATGGCGGGCATGAATCACGGTGCCAGCACCGCGTCGCGTTCGAATGGGGCCGCGATGGGCGGCATGAAACCGGCCGGCCACGAGGGCATGGCGATGGGCACTCCGCCGGCACCAACACCCGCCCCCGCGATGGCGGGCATGGGCCCGATGCCGACGTCGAACGACATGGGCACCCCGCCTGCGGGTGCTCCCACGCCCATGCCCGATTTCGGCGCCGGTAACAGCATGACCGCCATGTCGCCATCGAACCGGCTCAACGACCCAGGCAGCGGGCTGGAAGACAGCGGCACGCGCGTCCTGCTCTACAGCGAACTCCGTTCCCACCTGCCGCGCGCGGTCGTCGCGCCGAGCCGCGAGATCCTGCTTCATCTCACCGGCAATATGGACAAATACATCTGGGGTTTCGACGGGAAGAAATATTCCGAAGCCGAACCGATCCATCTGCGCCACAACGAGCGAGTCCGGCTCACTTTCATCAACGACACGATGATGGATCACCCGCTGCACCTGCACGGGATGTTCATGGAGTTGGAAAACGGCGCCGACGGTTTTTTGCCGCACAAGCATACCGTCAACGTGAAGGCTGGCGAAAAGGTTTCCGTGCTTGTCACGGCCGACGCGCTCGGAAACTGGGCGTTTCATTGCCATCTGTTTTATCACATGGAAGCCGGAATGTTCCGGGTCGTCAGCGTCGTTTAACCTCGAACCTGTGCCCGCCATGACAAAGAATTTCCTCCTCGCGCGACTGTTTGCGCTCGCTGCACTTCTCGCTCCCGTGACGACATTCGCGGCCGAGGGCCACGGTGCGACGTTCGGCAGCCAGCCGGGCTGGCCGCCACCGGTGATGGACAACATGCGCGTCACCTACGGGCTGATCGACCTGCTCGAGTATCGCACCGGCGATGCGCCCGATGCGGTCGTGTGGGACGCCGTTGCGTGGACCGGGGGCGACTACAATAAGCTCTTGATGAAACTTGAGGGAGAGCAGGAAACCCGCGACCGCAAACCCGGCACGTTCGAAGCGCAGGCGCTCTATGCGCGGCTCATCGCTCCGTTTTGGAATTTCCAAACCGGCGTGCGTTTCGATCAGCGCTACCGTGGTGGCAAGGCCGACTCCCGCAGCTTTTTCGTCATCGGGGTCGAGGGCCTCGCGCCCTACCGCTTCGACTTGGAGCCCTCGCTCTATGTGAGCGATAAAGGCAAAGTCTCGGCCAATCTCACCGCGACCTATGACCTCTATGTCACGCAGCGCTTCGCCCTTCAGCCGCGCCTCGAAACGAACGTGGCTTGGCAGGAGGACCGCGCGCGGAGTCTCGGCACCGGCATCAACAACGTGGAACTCTCCCTGCGTCTCCGCTACGACATTCGCCGGGAGCTCTCCCCCTATGTGGGAGTGACTTGGTATCGCGCGCTGGGAAGCACCGTCGGTTTACGCCGGGCCGCACATGAGGGCGTGGATCAAGTCTCCGCAGTGATTGGCATCCGCGCGTGGTATTAAATCAATGGGCACCTCGCTGCCAATTCCTAGAGTTCGAGTTGACGACGGTCCAGACCTGGCACGGAGGCGAAGCAATTCTCCTCCAAGGCCTCCGATGGTTTAGCATCAACTTTCAATGGAATCAATTGGCGGCAGACGCAACACAGGAGGAAATCCGAGCCATCTGGGCGGTGCGCTGCTGCGTATGGCGTTGTATGTGGCCGTGGTGCTTTCGCCACTGGTAGTGGTCGCGTGGGTCAGGCCGCCGTCCGAACATGGACTCACCTACACCGGCGGCAAGAATCTCGCGCTCGTCGGTTTCGCGATCCTTGCGATGCAGTTCGTCGTCTCGGCGCGACTGAAATGGATCGAACGCCCGTTCGGGTTGAATGTGCTTTTCCATTTTCACAAGACGATGGCCATCGTGGCATCGCTATTGATCCTCTCCCATCCCGTCCTGCTCGCGATTGGCGGGAAAGACTGGTCCATCATTTTCGATCCGGAAATCTTGTGGCACATCTGGCTGGGGCGGATCGCACTGCTGCTCTTGCTCGTCCAAGTTTTGCTTGGCGTATTCCGCTTTGTCATCCGGCTCAACTACGAGACATGGCGCTTCGTGCATAACGTCTTCGCCGCACCGCTCGCCGGACTCGCATTTTTTCACAGCTGGAAAGCGGGCGGCGATCTCACACTCGCGCCGATGAAGGCACTCTGGCTCACCCTGTTTGCCGCCGCCGCCACGGCCTATCTGTGGCATCGCGTCGTGCGCACGTGGACTTTGCGGAGACACCCATGGCAGGTCAGCACCATTAAGCAGGAAGCCAAGGACGTGTGGACCATCGAGCTCACCCCGCCGCCGGGCTGCGCGCGCTTCGACTATTTTCCGGGGCAGTTTCATTTTCTCACGCTGCAGCGTGCGCCGCACCTGTCGCTAGAGGAGCATCCTTGGACGATCTCTTCCAGTCCCACCACACCGGGCGTGCTCACCACGACGATCAAGGAATCAGGCGACTTCACCGCCTCGATCGATAAGACGAGAGTCGGCGACACGGCGCTCGTTTTCGGCCCCTTCGGGCGGTTTTCCTATGTGCTGCATCCGGAAGAGCGCGACCTTCTTTTCATCGCGGGCGGCATCGGGATTACGCCCTTGATGAGCATGCTGCGGCACCTCCGCGATACACGCGCGGAGCGCAATGTGACCCTTTTTCACGCCTGCACGACCGAAGCCGACCTCGTGTTTCACGACGAACTGGCCGCGATGGCACGCGCAACGGCACCGAAGCTCACCCTCGTGCACGTGCTGAACAAACCCTCCGATGCGTGGATGGGAGAGCGCGGCGTTCTCGATGAGGAAAAAATCAAACGCCTCGCCGGCGCCGAAATCGCAACGCGGGGCTGCTACGTCTGCGCTCCGCCCGCGCTCATTCATAAAACCATCCGAGCGTTGCGCGCGCTCGGCGTTCCCGCCACTCGCATTCATTTCGAGCGTTTCAGCCTCTAACCACCCGTCGTCATGCAACCTTTGATAAATCTAAAAGCCTTCGTCGCGGTGCTCGTTATTCTGGCGGTGCCGGGAGCGTTCTTCGTCGCATATTTCCGAGGCGGGCCTCCCGAGGGAGACGCCGCCGCCCAGCACGGACCGGCCGGACACAGTCATGCTGGCGCCGGCGGGATGTCAGGAATGAGCGGCATGGGTGGCGGCGCAGGAACGAACGCGAAGGGCGACGATCACGGTGCTTCAGGGCATGGCGCCAAAATGAATATGGCTGAGGCCGACGGCGACCATAGCAAGATGGACATGGCGTCCGCACCAAAACCGCAATCGCTTTACTCCGTGGGAGGCGAAGGATTTTTCCTCGATCAATCTCAAGTGAATTTGAGCGTCGAGCAAATCCAACGTCTCGGCCAGATTCGCGACCGAACGGTCCAAGGCCGGAACGCCGCTGAGCAGAAAATCCGGCAAGCCGAAGAGGCTTTGTGGAAGGAAACCTCCGCAGCAAAACCGGTTCAGCCGGCGATCACGACACAGGTGCGAGAGATCGAGCGCATGCGCGCTGATATGCGCCTCGCCTTGATTCTCGCCGTTGGGGAGGCGGCCGACGTGCTCACCGCCGAGCAACGCAAAATGATTCCCAGAGACGATACGAATTCGGCCAAGCCTGCGGAGACGCCCGCACCCGCTCATAAAGATCACTAGCCATGGTGCGCGGGGAAGTTGTCGTTCCCTCTTTTTCGTTACGGTTTTTTCCACGGCGCCAGGTTTCCTCCATGCGCGCGAGTGGGGTTTAACCCCATAGCGGCGGAATCGGAAGTGAACCATTGTGGAGGTTCAATGTATCTTTCCGTGTCCCGCGAGCCCCCCGGCCGACTCTATTCGGCTCTTTCGGGGTCAGCCATGTTCCGGGATTTCAAACAGGCCTTTGAGAAAACCACGGGGCTTCCGCTCACGATACATCCGCCGGCCGGCGAACCTGAGTGCGGTTCGGCGGAGAAACCGGCTGGCACCACGCCGTTCTGCGCAAGGATGGCCGGAGCCCACCATGTCCGCACCACTTACGTGGAATTCCAAAAACGATTGGAGGACGAGGCCGCCCTGCAACCGAAAACCTTGAAATGTTTGGCGGGCATGTGCGAGACGGCGGTGCCCGTGCGAGTGGGTGAAAAGCTCGTCGCCTTTTTGCAGACGGGCGGTGTTCTGGTCTCCACTCCGACTCGGCGGTATTTCAGCGGCGTCGCCCGCGAGTTTCTTCGGATTGGCACTCCTCTTCAACTGAAGCGATTTGAAAAAGACTACTACGGCTCGCGGGTGCTCGCACCCGAACAGTATGATTCGATGGTTCGGCTGGTGGTGATTTTCGCCAGCCACCTCGCTGCCTGTGGCGATCAGTTCGCGTCGCAGCGAATGGCACCGGAAACTCCGACCATCTCGCGTGCCCGCCAAATCATCGCCGCCGGCTTCCGCGAAGAACTTTCGCTCGGCTCAGTCGCTAAGCAAGTAAAGGTAAGCCCTGGATATTTCAGCGAACTGTTCAAAATCGGCACGGGCTTGAACTTCGTGGAATATGTCGCGCGACTGCGCGTGGGCGAGGCTCACACTCTGCTGCGGATTCCAAAATCTCGGGTGAGCAAGGTGGCATTCGAGGTGGGTTTTCAATCCCTCTCACAATTCAACCGGTCGTTTCATCGGATAGCCGGGATGTCACCGCGAACGTGCCAGGCCGCCTAACTTGGTGGTGCCGGGTAGAACCGCGGAGTTTTTCGAATGACTGCCTCGGTTGCGATGCAGGATGGTAAGGTGAGTGCGATGTCGGGCGCACAATCACTGCGGCACATAAAACATTTTGAGGGATGCGGCCTCGGGGCGCGTTTAACCACTATCCAGCCGTTATGTCCCGCGACACCGAACATCCGCTTTACTCTGCCCTTTCGGAATCAGCCATGTTCCGGGACTATCAGCATGCGTTTACTCAGGCCACAGGACTGCCGCTCATCCTCCATGAGCCTGGGAGCCCACACGATTGCGCATCCCCGCAAAACCCGACAACCGGCAGCCCGTTTTGCGCATTGATGGCGGGGACGAGTGGCGCGTGCGCCCCGTGCTTCGCGCTCCAGAAAAAATTGGAAGGGGATGCCAATCTTCAACCGAAAACTTTAAAATGTTTCGCCGGGTTGTGCGAAACCGCAGTGCCAGTGCGGGTCGGTGAGAAGCTGATCGCATTCCTGCAAACCGGGCGGATTTTTGTGGAGACGCCGAACCAGCGCCAGTTCAGTAAAATCACACGCGAGCTTCTCCGCTTGGGCACGCACATCGATCTGAAACAGTTCGAGGAAGCTTATTTTGCCACCCGTGTGCTGACACGCAAACAGTATGAGTCGATGGTGCAGTTGCTCGCGATTTTTGCCAGTCACCTCGCCGCCTGCGGTAGCCAACTCGCATTGCAGCGAACCGGGTCGGAGGCTCCGGCCATTTCCCGCGCCCGCGAAATTATCGATACCGGTTTCCGCGAGGAGCTTTCGCTCGGCGACGTGGCCCACCGGGTGAATATGAGTGCCGGATATTTCAGCGAACTTTTCAAGAAAGTCACAGGCCTGAACTTCGTTGAATACGTCGCACGGTTGCGAGTCGAGAAAGCCAAGAATTTCCTGCAAAGTCCGAAATTTCGGATAAGCGAAGTCGCATTCGGGGTTGGCTTCCAATCGCTCTCGCAGTTCAACCGGACGTTTCATCGCATCGTTGGCATGTCGCCCCGCGCTTATCGGGCTTCGCTCGGCAGCGTCCTGAAAAACGCATAGTTTTTTCGGAAGGATGCGTAGCTAGCGAGCGCGTCATTCGGGCATAGTGGTGGCGTGAAAATCGCCGACAAGAAAACCACCGACCGGCGCGGTGTGGATGTTTCGATTACCAGCGAACGCGGCGAAACGCGGCACTTTCAGGCGCGGTCCGTGACGCTCCAGATCGTCCGCGGCGGGATGGAAGTCTTGCAGGATTTTCGGGGCTGTTACGCTTGGTTTAAACGCTGCCGAATGGAAGCGCGCGTTGGTCGCGAGCGCTTGGTGCTGGGCTTCGCCACCGGAGTCGTATCTAGCCGCGGCGCGGAGCTGAGCATCGTGGCCGCGTCCGATGCCGCCGCTCGATCTTCGGGAATTTCCTCGAACCATCGGCCGATGGTTCGAAGCAAAAATAACCATCAGCCCAAATCGAAATCGTCATGAAAACTTCTATCTCGTCGAACCTGAAAAAATCGCTGGCAGTCACGCTCCTGTTGGGAGGCTTTACCGCCTTGATCTACGCCGGCCCCGGTCCCGAATACTGGAACCGCACCAAGCCCGTCACCACCTTCTCCGAGGCCAAGAAAGTGGGTCCCGACGACACGGTCACGATGCAATGCAAGACCTGCAAAACCGTCCTGATCCGAAATGCCAAACACGTCGGACCGCCGAACCAAGGCCAGCAGGAATGGTTCACCGTGGGCTCCAAGCACACGTGCGACGAATGCAAAGGCGAAATCACGGTGGTGAAAGGCAAGACCACGGACTCCATGCAGCACAACTGCAGCAAGTGCGGAGAAGGCACCGTGACGTGCAGCGTCGCCATGGCCGGAACCGATAAGAAATAACCCAAAGAACTTCAGTTCGCATGCCAACGCGTGCGCCGAAAACAATCACAGTAAATAGATCCCATGAATACATCACTAAACTCAAACAAGACAATCGGGCTGGGCGCACTCCTTGCTCTGGCATTCGCAATGATCGTTCCTGCCGCCACCGCCGGTCCCGGCTCGGAGTATTGGCGTAATTTCGGACAGGTGAAGACCCAGACTGAGGCGAAAGAACTCAAACCCGACGCAACGGTGATGCTGGTCTGCGGAGCCTGCAAAACCGTCAAGCTCAGCGTCTACAAATCGCCCCAAACCAATGACAGGCCACCCAAGATTTGGATGGAGGTCGGCTCGAAACATGACTGTGGGCATTGCGGCGGCACGATCACCGTCGTAAACGGAAAAACCAAGGACGAGATGCAGCATAACTGTAGCATGTGCGGCACCGGAGCGGCGTTCTGCTGTGCTGCGCCGCCGGAAAAAAAGTGATCGCGTAGCGCCGCGGTTTGCCTGTCCGAAAAAATCAAAGGCCGCCGTTCTGCTTCTGGACGACGGCCTTTCTTCCCCCGCGACGACTACGCTTCAAATCACTCCCTTGCGGGCGGTCGGAGCCGTGTCCTCGTTAGCCAAAACTCAGCCAGTGAAAATAAAGACAATGCCATGAAAACAAAAACTCAGATCGTCCGCCTGCTCAACTACGCACTCCGGAACTGCGCCGGCCTGCTTGCGATGATCGTCCTCGCGAGCATCGGGCAAAAAAATCTCGCAGCCCAACCGGCCGTCGATCCCGCGCATGCAGCCCACGTTGCGGCGGGCATCATGCCTCCGGATTCGGTGAAGGGCGACCCGTTCCTCTCGCAACAAATCTCCGAATTGCAGGTGAAGGTCGCTCAGCTCGAAGCGACACTCGCTTTGAGCGCACCGTCGATGGCCCCCGTTCCTGCGGGTGCGGCCATGGCGGGAATGCCAGGCGCCGCGCCCGCCGCAAATCCGCCGATGAGTATGGGCATGGAAAAGATGAAGTCCCGCGGCATGGGTGCAGGCGCGATGCCCGCTCCCACGGGCGCGGCCATGGCGGGAATGCCGGCCGCAGGGCCCGTCGCAAATCCGCCGATGAGCATGGGCATGGAAAAGATGAAAGCCCGCAGAATGGGGGCAGGCGCGATGCCGGCACCCGCAATGGCAAGTATGAGCCCCCCCGAAGCGCCGCCGGCCGGAGGAATGATGGGGATGATGGATAAAATGATGGGCATGATGGACAAAATGATGTCGATGCCCGGTGGTGCCATGCCCGCGATGCCTGCTCCGGCGGCAACGCCCGCCGGCGGCATGGCGATGATGCAGATGGATAAGATGGAAATGGCCGGCATGATGGGCATGGCCCCGATGGGCGGCGGCGCTTCCGGCGCCTCGATGCCGCAGTCGGCGCTCCCTGGGTTCCCCGGCGCCTCGCACCTCTACCATCTCGGCGCGACCGGGTTTTTCCTCGACCATCCGCAGCACATCGCCCTCTCGACTGAGCAAACGGCCGCGCTCAACAAGGCGAAGGAGCAGTCGCTCCTCGCGAAGAGCACCGCCGACCGTGCCATCGAACAAGCCGAGCAGGAACTCTGGACCCTGACCGCGTCCGATCAACCGGACGCCGCCAAAATCGAGGCGAAGGTTCGCCAAACCGAAAAGCTCACGGGCGATTCACGTCTGGCTTTCGTCCGCGCCGTCGGCGACGCCAGCAAGATTCTCACGGATGAGCAGCGAAAAATTCTCACCGGTTTCGCGCCGCCGGCTCCCGCAATGTCTGCGGCACCCGCACCCGCGATGGCGCCGATGAAAGGCATGTGAGCCTATAAGCAGGCAGAGTTGGATTACGTGCGGGAGCAATTCAGCGGAGCGGCACATTAACCAACACGCTTAAATCGCAAACAATGTTGCCATCATGTCGGCGGCGAACGGCAACCGAGAAAGAAAAAACATATGATCAAAGCCACTGTTAACACCAAAGACCCCATCTGTGGCATGACCGTGGACGAAGCCACCGCGCTCCATGCTGAACGCGATGGAAAAACGTTCTACTTTTGCAGCGACCATTGCCGGCAGAAATTTCTGTCCGCACCCACAGGAGCGACGCCCGAGACAAAGTCTGGCGGCTGTTGCGAATAAAATCCGCGCACAGATTCCGGCCTGCCCTGACGACAACTAGTTTCCTGTGACGGGCCGATCCCAGCGCAACCGAAGGCACTTTATGATGAACGAAAATGACGGATGGATGGGTGGATGGTCGGGCGGAGGGATGTGGGTTTGGACGGTGATCGCCACCCTGGTGGTGGTCCTGCTCGTCGTTGTGATCACCAAGCTGATCAAAAAATAATTCAGCGCTCGGCGCGGCAACGAAGTGACCTGTTAAGCAAGAAACCAAACATATGCTGATCAAATCTATAACGGAGAAAACCGTGAATGCAGCTGTGGCAGCCGACTCGCGAAAATTTCTGTCCGCGTCAGCAGGAATAGAGCCCACGGAAAAATCTCGCGCTCGTGGATCGTGCTCTTGGTGTCCCTCGTGGTGCCCATTCTGCGCCAGCGGGGGTGAACCCCAAGGGAAACGCCTCGTAGCTTTTGTGGATTACATCCACGCGCACGAACCCAATGACTGTAGCGACAAATGATTTTACGAACGCGTCGTTCGTCGGTGCAGCAAAAATAAAAAAATGAACACTGTTATGAAAACAAGAAGCCACCTCCTCACTAAGATTACCGTGATCCAACAATCGAATTGGCTAAAGCCGGCCCTGATGTCGTTGGGACTCATCGTTGCCGTCCTCGGCGTGACCGGCTGCTCACCCCACCCACATTGAGTTATACAAACAAACAACAAATGAAAGCCACAGACTGTATGAAAACAAAAAACAACCTCCTCGGTAAAATCATCTTCGGTTCGGGCCTCGCGCTCGCCTTGACTCTGGCGGCATATTTGCCCGGTGCGGCCCGGGCAGCGGAACACGATCCAAAAATGGGCAAAATGCCCGCCGGCGCAATGCAAGGGGACCACTCCTCGATGAGCATGATGAACCACATCAAGACCCAGGCGGAGGCGGAGGCGCTGAAGCCCGGCGACTCCATGTCCATGACCTGCGGCAAGTGCAAATCCGTCATGGTCCAGAAAGTCGGCACCGACAAAGCACACGTCAAAATGATGACGATCGGCGAGAAAAGCGCCTGCGCCGACTGCGGCGGCACGACCGAAGTCGTCGGCACCGGCAAGGGCACGGGAAAGAACGAGGAGGTAAAGCACGTCTGCTCAAAGTGCGGCGATGACGCCATGTTTTGCTCTGCGACCAAGCCCGGCCGCGGTGCCATGCCGCCGATGAAAATGAAATAATCCGGTCCTCACCATGGGGGCATTGCCGCCCTCGCCGTGACCGAATGCAACTCAATCAACTGGCGGTCCAAATCGCCAAAGGCAGGAACTGAAAAACGCAAAAACGACAAAATGAAAAAACACAATAATAAGTCCAAAGAGGACTCACCCAACGCTGGTAATCTTGATCGAGAAAAGATCGAGCACCGCGCCTATCAACTCTACTCGGAACGCGGCGGCAAGCCGGGCCATGACTGTGAGGATTGGCTGCAAGCGGAGCGCGAATTGAAGGAGCCTGAGCAGGCTGTAGTGAGCCACTGAATCGAGTAACCGACTCGCAGCGGAGCGCATCTCAGTTTTCCGACTTGGACGGGACCGGCACGGGCGTCCCGCCCCTGGGTTTGCAGAAACTGAGATGCGCCCCTCGCAGTGAGACAAAGTTCAATTCGATTTTATGAGTCCAACACTTCTTGTTACCATTGTCTTGGGCGTGGTGGCATTGGCTGCCGTGCTGTTTGTTGTCGGTGCCTTCAACAAACTCGTGGCGCTGCGCAACCGTTTCAAAAACGCCTATGCGCAAATTGACGTGCAGCTCAAGCGACGTTACGACCTGATCCCCAATCTGGTCGAGACCGCGAAGGGCTACCTCAAGCACGAGCGCGACACGCTTGAGGCCGTCATTTCCGCGCGCAACGCCGCATCGTCCGCCAGCGTGGGTGCGGCCGCCAATCCCGGCGATCCCGCTGCGATGAAGCAACTCGGCACCGCCGAAGGCTCGCTCACGGGCGCCCTCGGTCGCCTGTTGGCGGTCTCCGAGGCGTATCCCGATCTCAAGGCAAACACGACGATGCTGCGTCTGATGGAGGAACTTACCTCGACAGAGAACAAAGTCTCCTTCTCCCGGCAGTCGTATAACGATTCGGTTACCGCCTACAATACGCGGCGCGAAGTGTTTCCGAGCAGTTTGATCGCCGGCACGTTTCATTTCGGAGCCGCCGAGCTGTTCGTCGTCGAAAAACCGGAACAACGCGAAGCAACCAAAGTTTCGTTCGCGTGAGATTGAAGGCGGACAGTGGCAGAGACGCACCGTGGTCCGAGTCACTGAATTTTATACCGGATCGAAATGGATTTTTTCGCCCACCAGGACAAAGCCAGAAAGCACACGAAGCTGCTGGTGGTTTACTTCGCGATCGCGGTCGCGTGCATGATAGTTTCAATCTATCTCGTCAGTCTGCTGATTTTCTTCGGAGTTGGATCTTCGCAGCAGACGGATGGCCCGTTGCCCGAGCTGGCGCTATGGGATGCCAAACTTTTCGCCTATGTCGTGTTTGGCACGCTGGGCGTGGTGGTTTTGGGCAGCGCTTACAAAACGATTGAATTGGGCAAAGGTGGCAGTGCCGTCGCCGAATCTCTCGGCGGCCGGCTCCTCAGTTCCGAGCCAACCGATCCTGATGAAAGGAAGCTGCGGAATGTGATCGAAGAAATGGCCATCGCCGCCGGGGTGCCTGTTCCAAAGATTTATGTGCTCGAAGACGAAAAGGGCATCAACGCCTTCGCGGCGGGCCACTCGTCAGGCGACGCCGCCATCGGCGTCACGCGTGGCTGCATGACCTCGCTCAGCCGCGACGAACTGCAAGGCATCATCGGCCACGAGTTCAGCCACATTCTCAATGGCGATATGCGCCTGAATCTGCGGGTCATGGGTGTCGTCTTCGGCATCGTGTGCCTCGCCGTAATTGGCCGCGTTCTCCTCTATTCGCGCGGTCGTAGCAGCAAGGACAAGAATCCTCTGATGCTGCTGGGAATCGCCTTGATCGTTATTGGTGCGATTGGCGCTTTCTTTGGCCGGCTCATTCAGGCCGCGATCAGCCGTCAACGCGAATTTCTGGCCGATGCGTCCTCGGTGCAGTTTACCCGCAATCCGGCGGGTCTATCCGGCGCGCTGCAAAAAATCGGTGGTGTCGGCTCCCAGCTTGAATCGGTTCACGCTGGTGAGGCCAGTCACATGTTCTTCGGTAACGGTCTGGGCACACCGTTCCTCGGGATGCTGGCCACGCACCCGCCCTTGGACGAGCGCATCCGCGCCATCGATCCGAGTTGGGACGGGAAATTCAAGAACACCGGGGGCACCGAAATTGAAGCAGAGCCTTCGGGCGGGATCGAGAAACCGCCATCGTCTGCTCTTCAAATCCACTAGCGAAGGCCAAAATCAAAAACCGAAACCAATGCTCTGCGCACGGCGCGGACCACGCAAACTGAGCCAAAAATATGAAAACTAAGCCGATTGAATATTCCTGCCATTCGCCCGTCGCGCCTGGTGCGTTGAAAGTCCTTGCCGGAGCCTTTGCCGGAATCGGGCTGCTCCTGGCGATGATGACTCTACAGTCCTGCTCGTCGTCGAAGGCCGGTCCGAACGGAGGCGACGTGGTGGCGTTGAACAATGGCAAGGCGAAAGCCGAAGTCGTGGCCAACGCCGACACCGGCGAGGTGATGGTCCACACGTGGGATCAGAACCTCACCCACAGCCAGCCCATTGAAAACAAGCCCTTGATGATCGGGAGTGGCGGCCAAACGATCGAGCTTCAACCTCACCCGACCGCGAGCGACCCGCGCGGTTTCTGCAGCCGGTTCTACGGGCAGGCGGATTGGTTGCGCGGCGGGCATGTGCGCCAAGGCTGGCTGGGTGGTGCGGGTCAAAACCAACAAGAGTTCGCCTGGAACAACGGTTGGGCCGGCGGCCACGCCCACGGTTCGATGTGGAGCGAGATGGGTGAGCATCGCCGCGGAATGATGGGACGTGGTCCCGGCCCGGGAATGGGGCACCCATAACCTGACCCAAAACAATATACCCCATGAACAAATCCAGCCAAGGAAATCAAATTGAACGCGAAGCCGCCAGGCCGATAACTTTCTCGTGCCGCGCGCCGGACGCCAAAGCAATTTTCGTCGCGGGCACGTTCAACGATTGGCGCGCCGATGCGGTGCCGCTCAAACGTCAAGCGGATGGGCTTTCGCAAACGACCCTGCGACTGTCGCCCGGCCATCACGAATTCAAATTCGTAGTCGATGGCCGCTGGTGCTGCGAGCCGGGCTGCGAGGGCGAACATCACGACTGTCCGAAATGCTGCGCGAACGACTTCGGCACGATGAACCGCGTTCTGGAGGTCTAAAAATGTCCGCCAACAACCGCATCCATTGCGCAGTGCTCACCGCGGAATTTGAGGTCGCCGTCGCGGGATGAAAGAGAGGGCTCCCCGATGAACACTGTTCGCAATTTTGAAATCGATGGAGTGCAGCTCTGGACCTTGACCGTATCCGATCGCCCGGACGCAGCGACTCCACGTAATTACATCGTGCTTCTCGGCCGCTTACCGGGAGGGCAACGCACCTCGCTGAACCCCACGGCTTCTAAAGGCCCATAAACGACGGCGTCGGGCAATCGGTCCGCCATGAAATACCCATTCAAAAGCTTGCTCGGTATCGTCGCCCTCTTCGGATCGCCTGCTGAGGGGATGCCGCCCCGCCAACATCGCGCCAACGGCATCGTGGAATCGTTCAATCGGGAAACATCGATGCTCGTCATCGCCCAGGGCGAAAAAAACCTGCGGACCGGTTTCATCATTAAAGGCGGCCGAACCCGCCTCCGGCAGGACGGAAAGAAAGTGACTGCCGATCAGGTGCCCGTGGGTCATCCAGTGCGGCTATATTACAAACGAGAACTGGGCACGTTTGTTGTAACGGAAATTTCGTGGCGATCCGCGGCGAGATGAACACGAAAGCGAACCCATGAATACGACCAGCAATTTTGAAATCGGTGGACTGCTGTCGTCGATGTCGTCTCGCGGCGTCGAGAAACAGGTGTCGACGCTGCCCGGCGTGAGCGCGGCGCAGGTCAACTCCGTGGCGGGTGCCGCGAGTGTGACTTTCGATCCGGCTCTCACCTCGGTTGAGGCGATTCGCAGCAAGATCCAAGAATGCGGCTACCATTGCAGCGGTGAGTCGCTGCCTCGACATGTGTGTGCGTCGCACACTGACCACGCGCATCCGCCGACGGCCGGCGCTGTCGCCATGCCAATGCCGAAAGACAAGGCCGCTACGGCGCCCAAACCCGACGCTGCGCCATCGGCTCCCGCAACCGGCGAACACAAGGGGCACGCGGCTTCCGAAGGACAACCGGTGATGTCGGCCGACACGGCGAAGGAGATGGGACACGGCGGGAGCATGGATCTGGCGGCGATGGTCCGCGATATGCGCAACCGTTTTTGGATCTGCCTATTTTTCAGCGTGCCGATTTTTGTCTATGCGCCGATGGGGAAACTTTTCCCCGCGCCCGCTCCGCCCTTTGGTTTGGCGCTTAACCAGTGGCTGTTCTACCTCGCGAGCGCCGCAATCCTATATCCCAGTTGGCCATTCTTCGTCGCCGCGTGGCGCGCGCTGAAGACCGGCACGCTGAACATGGCGGTGCTCATCGTCCTGAGCGTCGGCACTGGCTACCTGTTCAGCGTCGGGGCCACGTTCTTCTTCGCGAGCGATCAATTCTTCGAAGCGTCTGCGGTGTTGCTGGTATTTATCTTGCTCGGCCACTGGCTGGAAATGCGCGCGCGTGCCGGCGCGTCGTCGGCCATTCGTGCGCTGATGGACCTGACTCCCGCGAAGGCTTTTGTTTTCCGCAACGGCGCGGAGGTCGAGGTATCGACCGCCGAAGTCGTCGTGGGGGACATCGTCGTGATCAGGCCCGGTAATAAAATTCCGGTCGATGGCGTGATCGAGACAGGAGATTCGCTCGTCGATGAGTCCATGCTGACCGGCGAGTCGATGCCGGTGCCAAAAGGTCCGGGAAAGAACGTCGTCGGTGCCTCGATCAACACGAGCGGTAGCTTTCGCTACAAGGCGACAAAGGTCGGCGCCGACACCGCGCTGGCGCAGATCGTGAAGCTGGTGCAGGAGGCGCAAAACTCGAAAGCGCCTGCGCAACTTTTGGCAGACAAGGCCGCGCAGTGGCTGGTGGTCGCCGCCATCGTCGTGGGGCTGGTCACATTCGTCGTGTGGTTCTGGTGGGTGGGACAACCGCTGCTCTTTGCGGTGACGCTGACGATCACGGTTTTTGTCATCGCCTGCCCGGACGCGTTGGGACTCGCCACGCCAATGGCCGTAATGGTGGGCACTGGTCTGGGTGCTGCGAATGGCATTCTGTTCAAAAATGCCTCAGCGTTGGAAGACGCCACGAAACTCGACGTCATTATTTTCGACAAGACGGGCACGCTCACCATCGGCAAACCGGAAGTCGTCGAAATGGTGACGGCGGAAGGAATCGCGGAAGATGCGGTGCTGCTCGCCGCCGCCGCCGTCGAACAAGGGTCGGCTCACCCGCTCGCGCAGGCGATTCTGCGGCGGGCGTCGAAACTCACTGTCGTCGCGCCGACCGGTTTCAAAAATATCGACGGGATGGGCGCGCAAGCCGAGACCGCCGGCGGCACGGTCTTCCTTGGCAACCGTCTGCTGATGGACACGCAAAAACTCGCGCTTGGCTCGCTGGAAAAAGAAGCCGCCCGTCTCCAAGGCGAAGGTCGAACCGTGGTCCACGTGGCCCAAGCCGGTCGCGTCATGGGACTGATCGCCATCGCCGACACCGTGCGACCGACCGCCAAGGCTGCCGTGGCAAAACTGCGCGAGCGCGGTATTGAAGTGGTCATGCTGACCGGCGACAACGCTGGCACCGCCAAGCGGATCGGCGCGGACCTCGGGATCGAGCGCGTGCTCGCCGACGTGCTGCCCGGCCAGAAGGCCGATAAAGTGAAAGAGCTTCAGGCGACGGGAAAAAAAGTCGGCATGGTCGGTGATGGCGTCAACGATGCGCCCGCGCTGACTCAAGCCGATGTCGGCTTCGCCATCGGCGCCGGCACGGATGTCGCGATGGAAAGCGCCGACGTGGTGCTGATGAAGAGCGATCCCTACGACATCGTCGCGGCGATTGAACTGTCGCGCGCCACCTTGCGCAAGATGCACCAAAATCTCTGGTGGGCGGTTGGCTACAACGTGATCGCATTCCCGCTCGCCGCCGGCGTCCTGTATCCTTTCGTGCTGAGTCCCGAGGTCGCCGCCCTGTCAATGTCGGGTAGCACGCTCGTTGTGGCGATCAATGCGCTGATGCTGAAGCGCACGAAACTGGCGGGCATCCCGTCCAGCAAAAAGGCGACGCCCGCGAAGGCCGACGTGTCATCGACTCCAGCGTCAGCCGAGGCTTCCGCGCTGCCGGAAAATCCGAAGGTCAACGAGGCGGCCTCGGCGTAAAATTCAACCCCAGCCACAAAAACATGACCATGAAAGAAACGAAATCCGTGACGAAAGATCCCATCTGCGGAATGACCGTGGACGAAGCCACCGCGCTCATCGCTGAACGCGACGGGAAGAAATTTTATTTTTGCAGCGAGCACTGCCGGCAAAAATTCAAGTCAACACCCCCTGCTGCGAGTAACTTCACTGCTCAAAGAAAACTATAAAATGAAACTGAACGTCAAAGCATACTCCACCGCGCAGGCGCTGACCGCCGCGGTTCTATTCGTCGTCTGCTCATTCTTCGTCGGGTTTTTGCCCGACCAAACATTGAGTTTTACCCGCTACGCATTTCACACCGATTTGTCCGGGATCATGCGACCTTTGAGCATCGGCGGATTCATCGTCGGACTATTGGTCACCTCACTCGGTTGGGGGCTTTTGTCGCTGATCATGGCGAGCATTTATAACTGCCGCATCGAAACAAAAAATCTCCCTGCCTGAAAAACTCGGTCGCTCCCAAAAAGGACGACCAGAGACAACCCAAACGACAAATATTTATGTTCCATAATATCAAGGAACTCTACGGCAATAGACTCGCCGCCCGCGACGGCGACATCGGCCATGTGCAGGATTTCTACTTCGACGACAAAACTTGGGTGATCCGCTATCTCGTCGCGGACACGGGCTCCTGGTTGACGGGCCGCCGCGTCCTCATCTCACCCCATGCTTTTGGAGACGTGGACCAAGAGAAAAAACGCTGCACGTGAAGCTGCACAAAAAACAGATCGAAGACAGTCCCTCTATCGAGTCGCACAAGCCAGTCTCCCGCCAATACGAGGTCGAATACTACCGTTACTACGGCTGGCCGGCCTATTGGGACGGCGGCGCGATGTGGGGCTTCGGCGATTATCCGGTAGTGCTGCCGCCCTCTAGGGAGGAAATGGAGGCCGACCAGCCACGCCATCACCATCGAGACGACAAACATCTCCAAAGCACGCACGCCGTAGCCGGCTATCAGGTCGAAACGGCCGATGGAACGATTGGTCACGTGAGCAGCTTTCTCATCGACGAAAAGAGCTGGGCGATTCGGGAACTGGTCGTCGAAGCCGGCCACTGGTATGCGGGCAAGGAAATCCTGATTTCACCCAGTAAGGTCGAACGGATCAGCTATGAGGAATCGAAAGTATTCGTGAACCTTACCAAGGCAGACATCGAACGGACGGCCGAAAACGAACTCGTGAAGACCGGTGCCGGAAAGCACGGGACGGAGCATTGCTGCGACTGAGCCAGTGGACGATCCGCGTATGCACCGAGAATTCATTCAATCCAAAATCACTATGAACACCGCCTTGGCCTCCCCGCCTACAAAGAAAGCATCACCCGGTTATTTACCTCACGAACTCGAAGCAGCGCTGGCTGCCCCAGCACCGCCGCTGTTGCTCGATGTCCGGGAGTATCCCGAATTCGCCGGTGGCCATTTGAAAGGTGCGCAACTTATCCCGCTCGGAGAAATTGAACGCCGCGCCGGCGAACTACCGAAAGATCAGCCGATCGTCGCGATGTGCCGTTCGGGCGGACGCAGTGCTAAGGCCGCTTCAAAACTCGCAAACCTAGGATACACGAATGTCCGTCAACTCACGGGTGGCGTGATGGCATGGGAACAGGCGGGGCTACCGCTCGAAAAAGAGGCGCACGCCCCTTGGGCGCTGGAGCGGCAGGTGCGGCTCGTCGCCGGACTCCTCATCATCCTCGGCCTCGGGCTTTCACGTCTCTGGCCGGTGGCCATCGCGCTCGCGTGGTTCATCCCGCTCGGACTCATCTTCGCCGCTGTCACGGATAGCTGCATGATGGGGATGCTGCTCGCGAAGATGCCGTGGAACCGATCTGCACCGGCCTGCTCGCTATCGAGGACCAACGTATGATTTTCGCTCACCGCCTCATCCGCCGTTCGGTCCACGCGGTGTGCTTGATGATCAGCTTGTGTGTCCTGCTGCCCATCGGCGGAGCGCAGGCACAAACGCCCGAGGAACACGCGAGCCATCATCCGGGCGCGGCACCGGCGGCGGCGGGCGCGATGCCCGCCGCCGCCGGTGCGCCGGGAATGGCAGGCATGGGACCACCTACAGGGGCGGGACCGCCCGCCGGAGCGGGTGGCATGATGGCCGGCATGGGCGAGATGATGGCCAACATGGGCAAGCCGCCGCCAAAACAGCTGTATCCCACGCTCATGGCCTTGCCGGAACTCACACCGGAAAAACGGATGGAGGTTGAGCATGCGGCGGCCGAGCGGATGCACGCAGGCACGACGCTGATGGGTCAAGCGCTGGACGTCCTCAACGCGGGCACGCGATCCGGCGACTATGCCGCGATGCACGAGGCGACGACCCGATTGCGCGAAGGCGTTGCTCAGCTTGAAAGCGGCATTGCGGCGCGCCGTGCGCTCGCGGAGGGACGCGCGCCGCGCGATGTCGCGCTGGCGTGGTTCAAACGCGAGATGCGCCTCACCGCTCCCGTCTCAAGTGACGAGGCCCACGGCGGCCGCGGTCTCTCGGTCTTGCATCTCTTAACGATGGCGCTGCTCGTCATCTTCGCGTTCGCGATGCTCTTAATGTATTTTTTCAAGATGCGACGTGCCACGGCCCTCTTCGGGCGGATCGAGCCGGACAAAAAATCTCCGCCACCAGGGTCATCCCCGCCGCTTGAAGGTGGAGATGGATCACCTGGGGGAAAGTCTCCGCCGGATGGCAAGACTCCACCGACAGCGAAGCCCGGAGCAGACAAAGCAGCGCCGCCCGCTTCATCCGACAAATCGGCAAAGCCTCCAGAAGCGCCGGCAGAAAAGGCAGCGGTGCCGCCGACAGCAACGCCCGGAGCGGATGCGACCCAGGACGACAAAGCACCCGCGCCCGCGGCAGGCGAAAAATCGCCAGCCTCACCCGAAAAATCGCCCAAGCCGCCCGAGCCGCCAGCCGAAAAGCCGCCGGAACCGGCTCCGACGCCGAAAGCATCATGAGCGAAAACCAAGCAGCGCCTCTTACGGCAAAGTGGCTGGGCCACCTCCGCGTCGGGAGCATCGCCAACGAAACACCCTCGGTCCGAACGTTTCGCCTTCACTCTCCCGGCGGCGGGGATTTGCCTTTCACGTTTACGCCGGGCCAGTTTCTTAACGTCGCCTTTGGCATCGGCGGGGCGAGGATGAATCGCTCATATTCGATTTCCTCTTCTCCGAACGAGCGCGGCTATGTCGATCTCACTGTGAAGCGCGAGGAGCGTGGTGCCGTCTCGCGCCACATCGTCGATCTCTTGAAGGTCGGGGACGAAATCGAAGCGGGCGGCCCCGTCGGCAAATTTACGTTCAATGGAACCGAGGCGGAAAGCGTCGTCCTCCTCTCGGCCGGAGTCGGCATCACGCCGATGATGTGCGCCGCCCGGTATCTCACGGAGCAGTCCTGGCCCGGCGACATTTTTTTCATCTACGGTTGCCGCGCACCGGCAGATTTTATTTTCGAGAAGGCCCTGGCGGCACTCTCGCTGAGAAATCCGAAGCTGCATGTCGTCGTCACGATGACGAAGCCGGGGCCGAACTGGAAGGGGCCCCGCGGTCGCATCACGAAAGAGTTTCTCATCGAGTCGGTGCCCGATCTGGCAGCGCGGCGGGTTCAGCTTTGCGGTCCGCAGACCATGATGGATGCGACCAAGGCGCTCCTCTTGGAAATCGGAGTCACGCCCGAGAACTTGAAGACCGAGGCGTTCGGAGCCGTCAAACCCGCTCCCGCCGCTCCGGGAACGTCGGCGAAACCCACCGCCGCAGCCACTGGCCCGTTGGTGACATTTTCGAAGAACAACAAATCTGCCAACATCCGCGCGGACCAAACGATTCTTGAGCTCTCGGAAGAACTCGGGATCGGCATCGAGTTCTCCTGCCGTGTCGGCACGTGCGGAATATGCAAAGTGAAGATGACGGCGGGTGAAGTTGAGCAGGAGGTTCAAGATGCGCTCGACGATGACGACAAGAAAAACGGAATTATTCTGGCCTGCCAGGCGAAGCCTAAAACCGAGGTGACCGTCGAGGCCTAGCGATGAAAAACCGCGAGCGCTTCATCGTCATCAGTGTCTTCATCGTGCTGGTGTTTGCCTGGCTCGGTTTCCTTCTGCACACCGCGCCGCGTTTTGCTGGGAGCGGCCTTGGCGCGGTCTTTGGCATTTCGGGAGCGGGGTTGATGCTCATCCCACTCGCCTACGTCTTCGCGAAGCGCATCCCGTTTTTCAAGGAGCACGTAACCAAATACGTCTCGTTGCAGACGTGGCTGTCGATCCACATTTACACCGGCATTGTGGGAGCGCTGCTCGCGCTCATCCACACCGGGCACAAATATATCAGCCCGCTCGGCATCGCGCTCACCGCGACGATGCTGCTGGTCGTCGTGAGCGGGATTGTTCTGCGTTATCTGACTCCCTTCGTGAACCTCGACATGAAGGACAAGCTTCTGCTTTTGCAGACTGCGAGGGGTGATCTGGACAGTGCTTGGGGAGTGGCGGAGAAGGCTGCCGCCGAGAGGAAAGGTGTTCCAGAGGCAGCGTCGCTCACCGCTGGTCTGGCGTCACTGGGACTTTCCACCGCTCCCGACAACCCCTCCGGCCATGTCACCATCCTTGCTGAAGGCGTGGCCGATCTCGAATATTCGATCCGGACGGACGAGCTGTTGCGACGTTGGTTTTCGGGCACTCTGACGGTCCACATCGTGGTCTCCGTCACTTTCTATGCGCTGCTCGTCGCGCATATTATTTCCGGCATCTACTTCGGACTGAGGTGGCTTTCATGAGCAAGCTCGTCCTCTCACTTGCGCTCATTGTCTTCGCCGTCGCGGCGGCGACGCTTTCCCTCCTGCATTTCCCGCGCGCGCAGGTCGTGGTGCAGAACGCGGTTCGTCCCGGGGAGTTATCGCAACCGCACGCTTTCCTCGGAAACAACTGCGCTGCCTGTCACACGCCGCTGAAAGGGGTCGAGACGAAGAACTGCATCGTCTGTCACGCGGATAACCTTGCCGTTCTCCAACGCCAGCCGAGCGCGTTTCACGCCGACATCGCTTCCTGCACCGCCTGCCATCTCGAACATCAAGGCCGGGTTCCGAGTGCGACCAAGATGGATCACGTCGCCCTCGCGCAGATCGGCCTGCGACAAATGCAGCACTCGTCGGTCCCGCAGGAAAAAACGAGCGCCGACTTCGTTTCATGGCTCGTCAGCGGCACACGCGGCGCTCCGCCCTCGGCCACGCCTCAACTCCAGCGCGAAGAGGCGCAGCTCAACTGCGCGACCTGCCATCAAACAAAAGACCGGCACTTGGGACTGCTCGGCAATGACTGCGCCCAATGTCACGCCACCGCGAAGTGGACGATCCCGGAATTCCGCCACCCGTCGCCTGTGTCGCAGTCCTGCGCCGAATGCCATCAAGCGCCACCGAGCCACTACATGATGCATTTCAAAATGATCTCGATGAGCATCGCGAGTCAGCCAAATGCGCAGGTCAGCCAATGCTTCCTCTGCCATCAAACCACGGCGTGGAACGACATTAGAGGGATTGGATTCTACAAACACCACTGACCCCTCGCTCCATGCCTTCAACTCCACACATCGAGAAGCACTTTACGGTGTCCTCGGGCGCGACCGATGCATTCGTCCGGAAACCGGAAATTTCACCGGCCGCCTTCCGCGTCTAACCAACGGGTCCATTTCACACCTCAAGTCGCAAAAACATGAACACTTGGTTTTCACTGTTACCTCCGCTCATCACGATCGCTCTAGCCATTTGGTCGAAAAGGATACTGCCCTCTCTCCTGGTGGGATTGCTGGCCGGCGGCTATTTGCTCAAGCCCACGCTCCTCGGCGGGTTCGAAGGTGCGGTGGGCAAGGTAATCGAAACGTTGACGGACCCTGACAATCTTCAGGTGCTGCTATTCCTGTATTTGTTCAGCGGCCTCATCGGCATCATCAAGCGCTCCGGCGGTATCAGCGCCTTCTCCAACCAGGCGGGAAAATACATCAAAAGCGAAAGAGGCGTCCTCCTCACCTTGTGGGCCTTGATTCCTGTCACCTTCATCGACTGTGGCTTCCGAATTGTCGGGGCAGGCTCCATCACCCGGACCCTGGCGGAGAAGCACCGCGTTAGCCGCGAGCGGCTGGCCTTCATGCTGAACAACACTGCCAGTCCGGTGGTCGAGCTCATCCCGATCGCCACCACCTACGTCGGCTTCAACGTCGCCATCATTGCTCAAGGCCTGAAGGCGGCCGGAATCGCCGGAGATACTTCCGCCTATGCCATCTGGCTCCGCGCCATCCCGTTGGAATTCTTCAGCATCGTGGTGCTCCTGATCACCTTTCTCTCCATCTTTTTCCAATTCAAGCAACCCTCCAAAGGGACCATGAAGGCCCATTCCGGGACGGGCGGTGGGGAAGCGCACCAGCACCAGGATTCCGGCGAGCCAGTGATAAAGCCAAGGGTGAAGAACCTTGTCGTCCCCATGGTTTCAGTGGTCGCCCTCAGCTTGTTTTTCTTTTGGTATTTCGGCAGCGCTGAGGCCAAGAAGATTTCCCTCTTCGCGGCCATCACCGATTCGGAGCCGAACCGGGCCATGCTGGTGGCCTTGGTCATCACGCTGACCATCACCGTGCTTTATTACTGCTTCCAGAAGTATTCCATCAAGGAGCAGACGGCCGATATCATCACCGGGGGAAATGAAATCATGACCACGCTGGCGATTCTAAGCGTGGCTTGGCCCCTGGCATCGGTTTCGCAGGAGTTGGGATTGAACGAGCTGGTCCAACAGCGGTTGGGCGGTTCGCTGCCCATCTGGAGCGTGCCGGCTTCGCTGTTTCTTTTGTCTTCCGCCGTGACCTATTTCACCGGATCGGGCTGGGGGTCTGCCTCGCTGATTATGCCATTTGCTATTCCCCTGTCTGTGTCGGTTGGCTCAAGCATTCCGCTGTGCGTCGCCGCCGTGATCACAGGCGGGACATTTGGAGACGTCACATCACCCGTAGCCGGAATGGTCAACATGTCCTCAAATGTGGTCCACGCCGACCATGAAAAATACATGGCTTATGCCGCGTGGCACAATTTTACCGCAGCAGGGATTGCCACAATTCTTTTCGCGATAGCCGGATTTCTCCAATGATCGCGCTTAAAATCTCAAGCCATCCAATAGAACCATGTCATCGCCGCCTCTGAGCGACCCGAGCCATGCATCCTCCCGCAAACTCAGTCGAAGACATCATCATCGTGATGGTGCAGTGGCTGAAGCTGGGGATCGAGACGGTCGGTGTCGTGCTGGTGGCGATTGGCGTTGGTGTGGCCGTGGTGCAACTCGCCCGCCTGCTGGCGGCACGGCGCCACACGGAGTTTACCGAGATCCGTTTGACCCTGGCGCGCTACCTCGCGCTGGCGTTGGAGTTCGAGTTGGGCGCGGATATTCTCGGCACGGCCGTTTCGCCGAGCTGGGACCAGATTGGAAAGCTTGGTGCCGTCGCCGTCATCCGAACCGGGCTGAACTTTTTCCTCTCGATGGAAATGAAACAGGAAAAGACGGCGGGGAAGAGCCAAGCGGCCAACGACGCTTCTGGCACCAGGAGTTCGCTTGCGACGATCTCACAAGAACCGGCCGGGAAACATTCCTGACATGACCTTTCATTTTCATGAATAGTAACTCCACCGCTTTCGGCGCGCCCGGCATTGAGCCGCGCTGGACCTCCAGCGCCAAGGACGGCATCGGCACCGCGTATCACAGCAGCTCCTCGCTCTGGTTTACGCTCAGCCACGGTATCGTGAACGAGATCTATTTTCCGCACGTCGACACGCCGAACACGCGCGACCTGCAATTTCTCATCACTGACGGCGAAACGTTTTGCCATGAGGAAAAACGCGACCTCCTCCACAAAACGGAATACCCGGAACCAAACGCATTGCTTTACCGGCTCACGAATACCGACCGCGAGGGCCGCTATCGCCTCGTCAAAGAAATCGTCGTGGACCCACACACATCGGTTTTGTTGATGCACACGCGATTGGAAGTCATGGACGCGGGGCTGCACGGCAAATTGCGTCTCTATGCCTTGCTTGCCCCCCACTTGAAAGGCACGGGGAAAAACAATTCGGCGTCGTGGTGCGACATCGATGGACGAAAGCTCTTCGATGCGCAGCGCGAGGACATCGATCTATCGTTCGGGTGCGCGCCCGATTTCACGCGGCGCTCTGTCGGCTATGTCGGGTTCAGCGATGGCTGGCAGGACTTGATGGATAACTTCAAAATGGATTGGGAATTCGACCGCGCGGAGGATGGCAACATCGCGTTGACCGGAGAAATCGATTTGTCGCACGGCTTGGAATTCACCCTCGGGGTCGGTTTCGGGCGCACGCCACACAGCGCCTCGGCTCACCTCGTGCAGGCGTTCGCTACGCCGTTCGCCGACCAGCGCGCGAAGTATATCCACCAATGGCAGCGCGCCCGCGCCGAGCAGGACTTGAGCGCACACACCAACGACGGCGGAGAGATAGTGCGCTTGAGCCAATGCCTTTTGCTCGCGCATGAAGACAAGACGTTTCAAGGCGCGTTCGTCGCGTCGTTGAGCATTCCGTGGGGCGACACCAAGGACGACACCGACCGCGGCGGATATCATCTGGTGTGGACGCGGGACATGGTGCAAACCGCCACCGCGCTCCTGGCCTCCGGCGAAACGGAGTCGCCCTTGCGGGCACTAATCTGGCTGGCGTGCGTGCAGGAGGCCGACGGCAGCATGCCCCAGAATAGCTCGATCAGCGGCGAGGCTTACTGGAAGGGAATCCAACTCGATGAAGTCGCAGTGCCTATTCTGCTCGCCTGGCGGGTGCAGCGGGCGAACGCGCTCCGCCAGTTCGATCCGTGGCCGCTCGTCGCGCGCGCGGCGCGCTATCTGATACTGAATGGCCCCGTCACCTCGCAGGAACGCTGGGAGGAATGTGCGGGCTATTCGCCTTCCACGCTGGCGACGATCATCGCAGCGCTGGTCTGCGCGGCGGAACTTGCGCGAGAGAGAAAAAACGATGCGGCGGCGAATCTGCTGCTCGGCTACGCCGACTGGCTGGTCGCGCACGTGGAGGATTGGATGGTCACGACCCGGGGCGAACTGGTGCCTGGCAAACCGCGGCATTACGTGCGCATCACACCCGCCGACCCGCGCCAGCCGGTCGCGACGCCCAATCCCAACGAGGCCGAAATCGTCATCGCCAACGGCGGCGGCAAACATCCCGCGCGCAATATCGTCGGCGGCGATTTCCTCCACCTCGTGCGGCTCGGGATTCGCGACGCGCACGATCGCGTGATCGTCGACTCGCTCGCGGTCATCGATCAGGTGATCAAGCGCGAGCTACCGCAAGGGCCAGGCTGGCGCCGCTACAATTTCGACGGCTACGGCGACAAGGCCGATGGCAGCGCTTACGATGGCACGGGCGAAGGGCGTTCGTGGCCGATCCTTACGGGCGAACGCGGCCACTACGAACTCGCCGCAGGCCGCGATCCGCTGCCCTTCATCGAGACAATGGAAAAATTTGCGAACGAAGGCGGCATGTTGCCGGAACAACTCTGGGACTCGGACGATTTGCCGGACCGAAGCATGAAGCGCGGGAGCCCAGCGGGCTCAGCCATGCCGTTGTGTTGGTCTCACGCCGAGTATGTGTCCCTCGTGCGCAGCCATAAAGACGGAGTGTGTTTCGACCGCATCGAGCCGGTGTATCAGCGCTACGCCAAGGCCGGAACGGGCAGCAAAATCGAAATGTGGACCCTCGCTCATCAGGTGCAGCGAATCCCGAGCGAAAAGACGCTCCGCATAATTGTCGGTCAGGCTGCGACGATTCATTGGAGCTTCGACGGCTGGACAACGGCGGCTGACCTCGAAACAGGCGATGCGGGTTTCGGTTGCTGGTTCGCGGATTTGCCGTCGGATAGACTCTCCGCCGGAGCCAACATTCTCTTCACGCTGCGGTGGCAGGAGCGATGGGAGGGAAAAGATTTTCGGGTGGCGATAACGGAGTCGCTTGCCGACCGGTCGACCTCGGCCGCTGAAATCGAAGGACCTGCACGTGCAAGCTAACCATCCCGAGATGAGACAGAAAGCAGGCTGCGCAACCTGGAGAGACTATATTCCTCTCATCGTTGTCGTGGCACTCACGCTTTTGGCGGCCGGCGCAAAACAGGTAGCTTATGGTGGCTGGAGTGGGATGACTTGGATGCAGGACTTCATGGGATTTCTCATGGTCGTGTTTTCCATGTTCAAGTTCTTCGACCTGAAAGGTTATGCCGATTTATTTCAGCAGTATGACTTGCTGGCAAAATCGTTCCGGCCTTACGCCTACCTCTATCCGTTTATCGAATTCGGGATTGGCTTGGGCTATCTGTCGCATTGGCAACCGATGGCGATCAATCTGGCGACCGTCATCGTATTGGGCTTCGGCTCCATGGGCGTCTTCCATGCGCGTTTCAAGGGACTCGACCTCAAAGACGCCTGTATGGGCTCAATGTCCCATGTTTCGCTCTCCGCATACACCCTGCTGGAAGACCTCGGAATGGCGCTGATGGCGGCCGTGATGCTGTTAGTTTAGACGAAGAAAACGATCCCCTCAGTAAGCACATAACTTATATGAACCGAATGAAAATACTGGTCATCGACGTAGGCGGGACGCATGTGAAAGTGCGCGCCACGAGTCATCAAAAGCGGATGGAAATTCCATCGGGCCGGGAAATGACGGCCCAGAAAATGGTCGCCGCTGTCAAAAAAATCATCGTTGGCTGGCGCTACGATGCCATCACGATTGGCTACCCCGGCGTGGTTCTGCACGGACACGTCGCGAGCGAGCCGCATAATCTGGGACATGGCTGGGTAGGATTTAATTACGCGAAAGCGTTAGGCTGCCCAATAAAAATCATCAACGACGCGGCGATGCAGGCGCTGGGCAGCTATCAAGGGAAACGAATGCTCTTTCTTGGTTTGGGGACCGGTTTGGGTTCGGCGATGATTGTTGATGGTATGCTCGCCCCAATGGAATTGGCGCATCTGCCCTACAAAAAAGGCCGCACTTACGAGGACTACGTTGGGTTGGCCGGACTCAAGCGGCTCGGAAAAAGAAAATGGCGTCGCCACGTAAATGACGTCGTCAAGCAACTCAAAGTGGCGTTGGAGGCGGACTACGTCGTCATCGGCGGTGGCGACGCGCGACTGCTGAAGACACTTCCACGCGGTGCCCGATTGGGCGACAACGCGAATGCGTTTCGAGGCGGGTGCCGGCTTTGGTCAAAATCATTTCAACCCAAAGCACGCCAGTAAACCGCATCGGCGGATAGATTGAATTTATGACCAAAGATCCCATTTGCGGCATGACCGTTGAGCCGGACTCCGCGCCTTGTGCAGCGCGGAATAACAAGATGTTTTATTTTTGCAGCGAAGAGTGCCGTCAAAAATTCCTCGCTGCCCCCGCCACGCGTCCGGCGGGGCCTTCTGCCTTCGTTATCTTTGGCGCGTCAGGCGATTTGACGAAACGGAAGCTCCTGCCGGCCCTCTACAACCTGATGGTCGGCGGCACGCTGCCGGAGGATTTTGCGATCGTTGGAGTCGCCCGCCGTGAGTGGTCGAGGGAATTCTTTCGCCAGCAGTTGCGCGAGGCGATGACGAGCTTCGCCACGCAGAAATTGGACCCCATGTTGTGGGCAAAAATGGAAGAGCGCGTTTACTATTGTCAGGGGAGCTTTGACGACGCCAAGACCTACGAAAAACTAAAAACGCTGCTCAGCGAGTTGGACGAAAAGCATCGGACGGGCGGGAACGCTTTGTTTTATCTTTCGGTGCAGCCGGTTTCGATTGCGACAATCGCGATGCAGCTCCGGGAGGCTGGGCTGGTGACAGAGACCGCGATGGCGTGGCGACGCCTGATCGTCGAGAAACCTTTCGGACACGATCTGGCTTCCGCTCGCGAGCTGACCGCCGCGTTGTTGGCCGCGCTGCCCGAGAAGCAGATTTATCGCATCGATCACTATCTCGGCAAGGAGACGGCACAAAACCTTTTGGTTTTTCGACTGGGAAACAGCATGGTCGAGCCGATCTGGAACCGGCGCTATATTGATCGCGTTGAGATCACGATGGCCGAGACCATCGGCATCGAGGGGCGCGGCGCTTTCTACGAAAAGGCCGGAGCGTTTCGAGACGTGATGCAGAATCACATGTTTATGCTGCTCGCCCTCGTCGCCATGGAGCCGCCGACATCTCTGGGAGGGGAAGCCGTTCGCAACGAGAAGGCGAAGCTTCTGGAAAGCATGCGGCTGCTCAAGCCCGAGGAAGTTCTGCACGACACCGTTCGCGGACAATATCGGCCTGGCACAATGGAAGGGAAATCAGTCGTCGGTTATCGCGAAGAACCGAACGTGTCGCCCACGTCAAATGTTGAGACCTTCGCCGCAGTAAAACTGTGGGTGGATAACTGGCGCTGGGCTGGAGTGCCGTTCTATCTACGCTGCGGCAAACGCCTGCCCAGGCACGTCACCGAGATCGTCATCCGGTTTAAGAGTCCGCCGCTTTCGTTGTTTGGCGGCACGGAGTGCGATTCCCTTGGGCCAAATTTGCTCGTGATGCACATCCAGCCGGAGGAGGGAATCACCCTGCAAATGCGAGCGAAGACGCCAGGGCCGACGATTCGCACGCAGGCCGTGGCACTCGACTTTGACTATTCGCAGTTCGGCGGGGTCGCGCCGACCACGGGCTATGAAAAGCTGCTCTACGATTGCATGGTGGGAGATTCGACGCTGTTTCACCGCACCGATATGGTGGAAGCGGCTTGGAAAGCCGCCGATTCGATTCTGAACGTCTGGGAAAATGACCCACCAAAATTCTTTCCCAACTATGTCGCGGGAACTTGGGGACCGCCGGAAGCGAGCCAACTCTTACAACGCGACGGTCACCACTGGTGGACAAGATAAAAATCCCAACCAAACGCCAACCATGCAGCCCTCCTCGCTCGAACTCACCGCCCGGACCCTCGTCGGTCCGGGCAAAGGCATTCTCGCGGCTGACGAAAGTCTTCCGACCATCGAGAAGCGATTCAAAGCCCACGGCATCGCCGCGACCGAGGGAAATCGTCGGGCCTATCGTGAAATGCTGCTCTCCGCGCCCGGTCTCGGAGAATTCATCAGCGGGACGATTCTGTTCGATGAAACACTGCGGCAAAAATCCGGCGACGGCGTTCCGTTTGCCGCCGTCTTGGAGCGCCAGGGCATCATCCCCGGAATCAAGGTCGATCTCGGGGTCGCCGCGCTCGCGAATTATCCCAGCGAAAAAATCACCCAAGGTCTCGACGGCCTGCGCGAGCGGTTGAGGGAGTATCGTGAACTCGGCGCGCGTTTCACGAAGTGGCGCGCCGTCCTCACCATCGCAATCGATCTCCCCTCCCGCACGTGCATCGAGGCGAACGCGCAGAACCTCGCGATGTTCGCCGCGCTCAGTCAGGAGGCGGGACTCGTGCCGATCGTCGAGCCGGAGATTCTCATGGACGGCGATCACGCGATCGACCGCTCCGAAGAAGTGACTCACGCCGCGTTGCGGGACGTGTTCGCTGCATTGTTCGCTCATCGCGTCCGGCTCGAAGCTATGTTGCTAAAACCCGCGATGGTTCTTTCCGGGAACGAAAGCCCCCAGCAGGCATCCGACGCGGAGATCGCGACCCGCACCCTGCGTTGTTTTCGCCGCGGTGTGCCCTCCGCGGTGCCGGGCATCGTGTTTCTTTCCGGCGGACAAAAACCCGAGCAAGCGACGCAACGTCTCGCCGCGATCAGTCGGGCGAGCGAAGGACCGTGGGCCATCACGTTTTCGTTCGGTCGTGCGTTGCAGGATTTCGCGCTCAACGCATGGGGCGGAAAACTTGAAAATGTGCAGGCGGCTCAATCCGCGCTGCTTGACCGCGCCCGACAGAATAGCGCCGCAGTGAAAACACGCACTGCACCGGTGAACTAGAAAAACGCACGCAGCGCAGTTGCCCTGCAACGCGTTTGTCAACGACCCCATGGCGAAATCGCTCCTCATTCTCAACGCCGGTTCATCGAGCCTCAAGTTCGCGGTCTTCCAAGAGCACGGTGCCAGCTTCGACCGAATTCTTGCCGGCTCGATTGATCGCATCGGGCAGGCAGACTCCGAGCTCAAAATCAAATCCACTGCGGGTTCCTCCGGCACGTCGCGCCAAGTTTCCACCGAGAACCTTGCGAGCTGCGTCGAACTCATCTTCACCGAGCTACGCAAAACATCCGCTGACTCCGTAGTCTCAGCCGTTGGCCATCGCGTCGTCCATGGCGGGCCGATCTTCACGGCACCGCAACTCGTTACCGGGAAACTCATCGACGCGTTGCGCGATCTCAGCCCGTTCGATCCCGAACACCTGCCCGCCGAAATCGCCTTGATCGAGGAACTGCAGCGGCGTTTGCCGAAGACTCCTCAAGTCGCGTGCTTTGACACCGCGTTTCATCACGACCTGCCGCGCGTCGCGCAGCTCCTGCCAATTCCGCGCCGCTACGCGGATGCCGGGCTGCGGCGCTACGGCTTTCACGGACTATCCTACGAATTTCTCCTCAGGGAAATGACGCGGCTGGGCGAACCCTCCGCGACGACGGGCCGGGCGATCTTCGCCCATCTTGGCAACGGGGCGAGTCTGGCGGCGGTTCGGGATGGCCGCTGCATCGACACCAGTATGGGCTTCACGCCCACGGCCGGCTTGGTCATGGGCACACGCAGCGGCGACTTGGACCCGGGCTTGATGGCCTATCTGGCGGAAAAGGAAAAAATGAGCTCCGACCAGTTTAATCATCTAGTGAATCACAACTCCGGCCTCCGTGGGATTTCCGAGACCAGTTCGGACATGCGGGAGCTTCTCGCCCGCGAGGGCGCCGACGTTCGCGCGGCGGAAGCGGTCGCGCTTTTTTGCTATCAGGCGAAAAAATGGATCGGTTCGTTCGCCGCCGCGCTGGGCGGACTCAATGCGCTGGTTTTTTCCGCCGGCATTGGCGAGAATTGTGCGCCAGTTCGCGCCCGCATTTGCGACGGCCTTGGTTTCCTCGGCGTCGAACTCGACGGCGCAAGCAACTCCGCGAACTCCGCGATCATTTCCACGCCGGCCAGTCGCGTCGTCGTGCGCGTTATCCGCACTGATGAAGAAATCATGATCGCGCGGCACATGCGCGAGGTGATTTCAGCGGATGCGACGCCCCAAATCCCTTGATGAACATTCCAACCAAACCGCTCGAACCGGAGCCGCTGCGCAAGCTCGATGCCTATTGGCGCGCCGCGAATTATCTTTCTGTCGGCCAGATTTACCTGCTGGACAACGCGCTCCTCCGCTTACCGCTTTCGCTCGCCCACATCAAGCCGCGCCTGCTTGGCCATTGGGGGACGACGCCGGGATTAAACTTCGTTTATGCCCACCTCAACCGAGTCATCAAGGAGCACGATCTCAATGCGATTTACGTCGCAGGGCCGGGACATGGCGGACCGGGTCTCGTCGCCAACACCTATTTGGAAGGCACGTATAGTGAAATCTATCCGGCCATCTCGCAGGATGCGGACGGGATACAGCGCCTCTTCAAGCAGTTCTCTTTCCCAGGCGGAATTCCGAGCCATGTTGCGCCGGAGACGCCCGGCTCGATTCACGAGGGCGGCGAACTGGGCTATTCGCTCTCGCACGCTTTTGGTGCGGCGTTCGACAATCCCGACCTCTTGGTTGCGTGTGTCGTCGGCGATGGCGAAGCGGAAACCGGGCCGCTCGCCACGAGCTGGCACTCGAACAAATTTCTCAATCCCGTGAGTGATGGCGCGGTGCTGCCCATCCTGCATTTGAACGGCTACAAAATCGCCGAACCGACCGTGTTGGCCCGTATTCCGCGCGCCGAACTAGAAGCGCTTTTCCGCGGCTACGGTTACGCGCCGCATTTCGTCGAAGGCGACGATCCGATGGCGATGCACCAGCTCATGGCGGCGACGCTCGACACCGTCATCGCTGACGTCCGACGCATCCAAAGCGATGCCCGCACTCATGGATTCAAAGATCGTCCCTGCTGGCCCATGATCATCCTGCGCTCACCGAAGGGCTGGACCGGCCCGAAGGTGGTCGACGGCAAACCCGTCGAAGGCACGTTTCGCGCCCATCAAGTCCCGATGGGCGAAATGAACCATCCGGGGCACGTCCAAATCCTCGAAGAATGGATGCGAAGCTATCGGCCGGAGGAATTGTTCGACGAAGCCGGCAAGCTTCGTTTCGAACTCGCGGCGTTGGCTCCGCAAGGCACGCGCCGGATGAGCGCTAACCCGCACGCTAATGGCGGACTTCTCCTCAGCGATTTGAATCTTCCGAATTTCCGCGACTACGCCGTGAAGGTGCCGACCCCCGGTGGCGTGGAGGCGGAGGCGACGCGCGTGCAAGGCGAATTCATTCGCGACGTGATCAAAGCCAACCCGCGCAATTTTCTCGTCTTCAGTCCCGACGAAACCAGCTCGAACCGCTGGAACGCCGTTTTCGACGTTACGACGCGACGCTCAACCGCTGAAATTATTCCCGGCGACGACCATCTTTCGCCTGACGGCCGCGTGATGGAAATGTTGAGCGAACATCAATGCGAAGGCTGGCTGGAAGGTTATCTGCTCACGGGTCGCCACGGCTTTTTCTCCTGCTACGAAGCCTTCATTCACATTATCGATTCGATGTTCAACCAGCACGCGAAATGGCTGAAGATCACGCGCGCGATTCCCTGGCGTCGCCCGATTGCCTCGCTGAACTACCTACTCACCTCGCATGTCTGGCGGCAGGACCACAATGGGTTTACTCATCAAGACCCAGGCTTCATCGACCTCGTAATTAACAAAAAGGCGGAGGTCATCCGAGTCTATCTCCCGCCCGATGCAAACACGCTGCTATCTGTCACCGACCACTGTCTGCGCAGCCGCAACTATGTGAACGTGATTGTGGCTGGCAAGCAGCCGGAGGCGCAGTGGCTGGAGATGGATGCGGCCATCGCGCACTGCGCTGCGGGCGCCGGCATTTGGCACTGGGCTGGCAACACGGATGGCGAGCCCGACGTCGTCATGGCGTGCGCGGGCGACGTGCCCACCCTCGAAACGCTCGCGGCCGTGACGTTGCTGCGGACTCATTTTCCCCTGTTGAAGATTCGCGTGGTCAACGTCGTCGACTTGATGCGACTCCAGCCGGCGAGCGAGCATCCGCACGGGTTCAGCGATGCGGATTTCGACGCGATCTTCTCGACCGATAAACCGGTCGTCTTCGCCTATCACGGCTATGCGACCCTCATCCATCGCCTCACCTATCGTCGCACGAATCACGTCAATTTTCACGTGCGCGGTTACAAGGAGGAAGGTTCGACCACCACGCCATTCGACATGACAGTGCGGAACGACCTCGACCGGTTTCACCTCTTTGCAGAGGTCGTCGCTCGCGTGCCAAAGCTCGGTTCGCGCGCTGAGGAGGCGGCACAATTTGTTCGGCAAAGACTCGCGGCCCACGACGACTACATTACGACCCACGGGGACGATATGCCTGAAATCAAAAAATGGAAATGGCCCTCGGCTCGGCGATGACGCAGCCCCATCCACTTCCCCGCGTCCATGTCATCCGGCATGGTGAAACGGAATGGTCGCTCAGTGGCCGGCACACGAGCCGAACCGATATTCCGCTGACCGCGCACGGCGAAGCCCAGGGCCGTCTGCTCGGTAAACGACTCCGTGGCATAAAATTTTCGCGCGTTTTCACCAGCCCCTGCGTCCGCGCACGCCAAACCTGTGAACTCGCCGGACTCGCCGCGTTAGCGGAGATCGAGCCGAATCTGCGCGAGTGGGACTATGGTGACTATGAAAGCCGCACGAGTCCGGAGATCCGCGCCGAGCGCGCTGGCTGGGATTTGTTCATCGACGGCGCACCAGGTGGGGAAAGTCCGGCGGAGGTGTTCGTGCGGGCGGAGAATTTTGTGCTCCGTCTGCATTCGATGGAGGGGGAGATCGCGGTGTTTTCGCATGGGCATTTTTTGCGCGTGCTCGCTACAGTGTGGATTGGGCTTCGTATTGTAAATGCTCAGCGTTTCGGGCTGAGCACGGCCTCCCTTGGCATTTTAAGTTACGCGCACGAATGTCGCGAAAACCCGATCATCTCGCTTTGGAACGAAACGGGAGTAGGCGTCCCCCTTTGATGAGATGCCCGTAGATGATTCTAGGCCACCGGCGTCTAGCGCACGAAAGACGATAACATTTTTACCCGCCTCCATCGCCATATGAATAAAGACCCTCATCATCATACGCACGACGGTCATCAGCATAGCTCGGAGAAGCATGGTGAGGAGCATTCCTGCGACCACCACCTTGATGGACATGTGGCAGCCAAGCCGCATGCCGCGGCCTATTTTTGCCCGATGTGTCCAGGTGTCGAATCCGACAAGCCTGGCACCTGCCAGAAATGCGGCATGGCTTTGGAGCGCAACCCGACGATCCCGGCCAAGCAGGGCGTCATCTACACCTGCCCGATGCACCCGCAAGTCCAGCAGGACCATCCGGGGAATTGCCCGATTTGCGGGATGACGCTGGAGCTGAAAACAGCCACGGCCGAGCCCGAGGACGACACGGAGTTGCGCGACATGACGCGGCGCCTGTGGATCGGAGGCGCGCTCGCCTTGCCGGTCTTCGTGTTAGCGATGCTGCACATCATTCCCTCGTTGATGCACGTGGCGAACGCGCCTTGGAGCCGGTGGGTGCAGTTTGCGCTTTCGACGCCAGTCGTGCTTTGGGCTGGCTGGCCCTTCTTTGTGCGGGGAGCGCGGTCTTTCCGCTCAGGGCATCTGAATATGTTCACGCTCATTGCGGTCGGTGTCGGCGCGGCGTGGATTTACAGCGTCATCGCATTCTTCCTGCCGGGAATTTTTCCGACCGCGATGCGCACGCACGGTGGCGTTGACCTGTATTTCGAAGCGGCGGCCGTCATCGTCGTGCTTGTTCTCGTGGGTCAGGTGCTCGAATTGCGGGCGCGCGCACGCACATCGGGCGCGATCAAGGCGCTGCTCAATCTTTCGCCGCCCACCGCGCTGCGCATCACGGATCACGGCGACGAGGAGATTCCTCTCGCCGAGGTGAAGGCTGGTGACCGTCTGCGCGTGCGGCCTGGTGCGAAAGTTCCCGTCGATGGTCTGGTGGAGGAAGGGGCCTCGTCAGTCGATGAGTCGATGTTGACCGGCGAGTCGATGCCGGTTGAAAAAAAATCCGGCGATCACGTCACTGGCGGCACCGTGAACGGAACAGGCAGCTTGGTGGTCCGCGCCGAAAAGATCGGGGCGGAGACGGTGCTCGCGCGCATCGTCAACATGGTCGCTGAAGCGCAACGCAGTCGCGCACCGATTCAGGGACTCGTCGATAAAGTGGCAGGCATTTTCGTGCCTACGGTCCTGGCGGTAGCGGCGATTACGTTTGTGATCTGGTTTTTCTTAGGACCAGAGCCGCGTCTTGCCTACGCCATCGTGAACGCGGTGGCGGTGCTGATCATTGCCTGCCCGTGCGCGCTGGGACTCGCCACGCCGATGTCGATCATGGTGGGAGTCGGCCGCGGAGCGCAGGAAGGGGTCCTCGTGAAAAACGCCGAGGCGCTCGAACTGCTTGGGAAAGTCGAATGGCTCGTCGTAGACAAGACCGGCACACTCACCGAAGGCCGGCCGCAATTGGTGGACGTGATTCCACTCGAAGGCTTCGACGAAAAGACGTTGGTCCAGCTCGCTGCCTCGCTCGAACGCTCCTCCGAACATCCGCTCGCCGCTTCTGTGGTGCGCGGTGCGGAAACGAGAAAGCTTCCACTTCTTGATGCTGCGGAATTTCGCTCCGTGACGGCCGGCGGGGTTGCGGGAAATATTGGTGGACGCAAGGTGCTCATCGGCAAAGTTAAGTTTCTAGAAGGCGAAAAAGTCGTGGTGCCACAGCCCGTCGCTGAACGCGCGAGTGCACTCCAAGCTGAGGGGAAAACCGTGCTGTTCGTGGCGATCGATGGCCGCGCGGCAGGGCTCTTGGCCGTGGCTGATCCGATCAAGGAAACGAGCCGTGAAGCGGTCAGCGACCTGCACCGGCTCGGCATCAAGCTCGTGATGGCGACCGGCGACAATCGCCGCACTGCGGAGTCAGTCGCAAAACAACTCGGTTTGGATCGATTCGAAGCGGAGGTGGAACCCGCCGACAAAATTCGCCTAGTCGAATCCTTGAAAGAAGGAGGAAAGCGCGTGGCCATGGCCGGTGACGGGATCAACGACGCACCGGCGCTCGCGGCGGCAGATGTCGGAATCGCGATGGGCACCGGCACGGACGTCGCAATGGAAAGCGCCGGCGTGACGCTGGTGAAAGGCGACCTGCGCGGCATCGCGAAAGCGATTCACCTCTCGCGAGCGACGATGCGCAACATCCGGCAAAACCTGTTCTTCGCTTTTATCTACAATGTCCTCGGCGTGCCGATTGCCGCAGGAATTCTTTATCCGTTCTTCGGGCTGTTGCTCAGTCCGATGATCGCCGGTGCCGCGATGAGCCTGAGTTCGGTTAGCGTAATCACAAACGCTCTTCGTCTTCGGAAGGCCAAGCTCTGAAGAGTGTGTGTAGGGGGCCAAACCTAACGTGAGCCGAAACCGAAAAATCGGCCGCCCCGGGGGGATGCCGGAGCCCAGCACCGTCAGCGCAAGGTGGAGCGCAGCGTAGCGAGCAATACCTTGAGGCGCCGACGACCGCCAGCCGGCGCAGGTGCTATGATCAGGCAGCCCTCTGGGTGTGGCTTTGCTCAATACGGATGCGCGAGCGGCGCAACGAGAGCGAGCACCGCAAGCCCAGCGGCGTCTGAGCGTATTTCGAGCGTGGGAGGGCGCAGCCCGACTGACTCTGCCCTTTTCACGGAGCGAGAGCGGTCGGCGCGAAGGTGCGGGAGCGGAGTGCAGGCGACAGGCCATGAGTGGAGGGAGGAGTCGGCGACGGTGGGAGCGCGGCAAGGCCGCCGGTGTCGCGACCGCGAGTCTGCGAGCGGGAGCGATCCTGGCGAAAGGTCGCGCTGGGGCGACGTATCGCCAGAGGCGGCCGTGAGCGCGGGAACCTAAGCCGTCTCCGACCACAGCGAATGGCCGGAGACGGAATCGTAGCGGGAGCGCCGGAGTGCTGACCGCACTCGCTCGCGCTAGAAAATTCCGGCCACGGCCGGCATCTTTTATCCGTCTTTGGAGTTCGGACTGCCGTGAAACGGGCGGGCTTGGCCCGCCCGCGTCCGGTGCGTAGCAACGTTTACAGTGGCGCGTAGGCTCGTTCGAAAAGAGTGTTGAAAACTCCATCCGGCCCAAACGTCGAAAGTTCACCGAGGACTTCGTGACTCCTGCGATAGTTCCAGATTCCGCATGGGTTCCCATCGGCGAGGAAGCGCCACATGATGGTCACCTTTCTGTCAGCCGATGGACGAGTGTCGGGCTGAATGTCGGAAAGCATTTTCTGAATCTCGGCGAACGTGAGTCCTTTGAGGGTGCCGGTGCGGTAAGGAGATTCCTGCGAGGTGGATTCGATTTGCATAACGTGAAGCGCCGCGCCTCGACGCCGGCACTCGGAAATGAGTGCGTGTTGCGCTCTGGCAGCGGACGTTCCCGCGCACCGGGCGAATTCAAGCGACGGCGCGCGCGGAGGAGCGGACGGTCTGCCGTCCCGACGAAGGGGAAGCGCGGCGTCACGGAGGGAGCGAAGTGACCTTGACCGCCTGGTAAGTTGGAGAACGCTGCGGCCAGTCTACTGGAAGAAAAAGCGCGCAGCGCATCGGGGCGTTGCGGGGTGTCCCCGCTAAAATGGGGAGGGCGAGACGCAGACTCGCGCGCGGGGAAAAGCGTTTCCCCGAAAAATCAAAGAAACCAGAAGCGAACTACGAGGCCCAGTGTTTCCAAATAATCACCATCGCGAGTGTGTCGAGGTGACAGTATTGGAGTAAAAGATCGCGCCACGCTTGCTTCGCCGCGGCAGCATTCCGCCCATCTCCGAAAAGCATTTCTTGGTAGGCCCACATCGCCCCTGTGCCTTCGTTAACGACTTCCGCGCGGTCGAAGATTTCGAGCTTTGGCAACGTTTGATAGGGATCGACCGCCTTACCATTTTCGATCCGCGCGTAAGCTTTGAACCACGGGTCGGCCCGCAGAGCGTCATTGGCGCCCCACACGGCCGGCAGCACCGCCTTGATGGACGTCGAGCCTTTCATCGCAGGATGAAAATAGTGGCCGAGTGCATGGGCGCACATATCAAATAGCCGCGTTGAACTGGTGGTGCGAAGCAACCAGGAGCGGAGGTCGTCTTCGGGCAAACGATAGTCGGCTATTTGCCGGGCGATGTCATCCAGCGTGGTCTTCTCATGATGCGACCAAGTCAGCAGGGTTCCCTCATCACCCACGGCAGCGCGCAGCGAGGTCGCAAATTTTACATTGGGGAACCCTTCTTCAACGTTGATCCATTCGGTGTGGCGCAATGGCGCTCGGGGACGATCAATCGTGTGACAGCTCCACTGAAAAGCGACCTGCTCAAATGGCCGCATACCTCGATGATAGGGTAACACCAAACGGGATGTCTCGAAGTCGATAAAATGAAGCGGATAGGTGAGCCTACCAAGCGCAGGCCGTAGACCGGCGGAACGCCATTCTGTGTTCGCTTTGGTGTGTTCGATTTGGATTCGCTGACGATCCGCGTAACTGGTGGTCAGGGCCGATAGTGGCATGTCGAACAAAGACGCTTTGCCTTGTTGGATGAGCACGTCTGCTAAAAGAGCTTTGGCAGAGTTTTTGATACGCCCAAGCTGGTAGAGATCCAATAGGGAAGGCGTAGTCGCCGCCAAATCGCTCCAGCAATCGCGAAATCCGTTGCGGGGCGATGAGTCCACAACTCGAAACTCGCAATCGCGACAGTGATACCCCAACGGCGTCACGGCCTTTTTTGGCCCCTCGCTGAGGAGCGGCAGCAAACCGACAGCGGCGTCACAAACGTCGCGATAGACCGAAGCCACTTCGGCATCCACCGGCAGCAGGCGCAATAGTTTGCTCTGTTGGAGCGCAACCGTGTCGCCAGCAAATTCCACCTCAACGGCCCGCCCTTTGCGCGAAATCGAAAACAGGGTCGGGAGCAGGTCGATCTCGGACACGGCCGCCTTGTCCGGAACGAGGAGAAAACATTCGATTCTCGCTTGAGGATACGCGCGCGCCACCACCATGCGCTGAAACGCGATATCTTCGATATATTCGATCCACTCGGCACGAACCGCGCCGTTTCTACCCGTAAAGCCAACCGCCGGATCGAATCCCTTGGACTTCACCTCAATCAACTGGATGTGGTCAGCTTTTTTCCTGAGAATGTCGATGCGCGCGAGATAGCCGCCAGATAAGAAAGCCGGCTCGAACAGCGTTATGTCCGTTGCCGCCATCAGCGCGGCCGTCTCGGCAACTGCCTTCGCCGGGTCCAACTCCGCGATCATCACGCCGTCAGCAATCTGGAGTTGCGCGAATTTGCCGACCATAAATCCGCCATCGGCCAGCAACTCCATGTAGGCGTCGTCGTCTAGCGTCGTCGGATACCGGTTTTTTTTGTAGAAGAGTTTTGTCGCACAGTTTCGCGCCACCTTGAAATCGGATTTCGAGAGATAGCCGCTCATGTCAGTGCTTTCGCTGGGGTCCGGCCCTTGGCCAGACGGAGCAGACGTTTGACGCAGCTCGCGTCCGTCCGCGGGTCTTTGCCCAACCCAGCCAGGACATGTGTAGTGCGCGCGTCACCGCGCAAACCCTTCCGCGTGGCCTCATCGAAATGCTTCTTCGCTACGAGGGCCTCCTCGTTGCGCTGGACGCGAGAGATGCTCAACTTTGGTCCCTGCCGTGAGGCGCCGTGGGCGCGGTGTAATTTTCCGATTTCCGGCCAATTCAAATCGCGCCGTTTGTCGAAACTCCAGTGGCGTGGGATGACGATCATCGTGCCGTGAGGTGTCGGATTAACGCTAACCTTGAGCAGGAGTGGCCGATCTTTCTCCACACCGTAAAGATCCCATCGGTAACAGAGCGCATCGAAGATAACGAGAAAGCGCGCCTTGGAAGAGCGCCAATCGAAGCCCCATCCCTCCCTAAAATTGCGCTCTTGCGACATTCGCCGGCGGATCACTCCGCGTTGGTTTTGAAAACGCTCGATCTTAAAATGGCGCTTTAGTTCGTTCCAAGCGGCCAGCAATTCCGGATCATTGGCCAACTGGTTTTCCAACTCGATAAATTTTTCCTGCTGCAAAACCAGTTTCTCGTAACGGCCGTTGGAGACATCGTGCTCGTAGTCGCCGACGATCCGCTGGGCCTCGGCATTGGGAGGCGCGCCAACAAGCCGCAGGAGCATCAGCAACTGAGGGTCGGCTTCGGTTTGTTTCTCGACGACCGTGACAAGGTGCCGAGCTAGCCCCTCGAAATCGACGGGCCAGAGGGTCAGTGGGACGGAGAGCCAATCGTAAACGTTCCAAATCAACCCGGCATCCCCGCGGCGGTCGATGTAAGACCGATGGCGATAGAGACGCTTCAGCAAGTCGCCGCATTTTTCCATGCGGCGAAACGCGAGCTGCCTGACCTTGGCAAGGTCAGCCCGGATCGAGCGTTTCATGAGCGGCTGTCGCTGGAGGGTTCCACCGCATTTTGGCGCAATCTCTGGCCACAATGTTTGCCCCTGTCGAGTTCACACGGCTGCGCTATTATGTGAGCGTTCCGAAAGGTTAACCGCAGGACTAACACCAACCGAAATACCAAACCGTCCGCGACCATTCCGGTCGCGGCAAGAAAGACAAACATGGCTGATACACATCAAATCCGCTGCATCAACAAAACCAACCGCTACGACGCCCATGATCGCATTCACAGCATCGGAGGCGTAAATAGTGACCGTAAACGCTGGAAGCTTTCGCAACCCGAAGCGATCGCCGGAATCGAAAACGGCAAGTGGCTCTTCTTTGTCGAAGCCGGCGGCCGCCGGGCGAACGTCATCGTCGCCGTGAGTCGCTACGGCAACAAATACCTAAAAACGGAGTCCGACGGCGAGCAGCCGGACAACCTGCTGAGCCTGCCGGAGTGCCCGTAAACTCGGCCCCCATCTTTATGTCCAAAGATCAACACGTCGTTCCTCGCGGTAGTGGCTGGGCCGTTCACGGTGCCGGCAATTCCCGTGATACCTCCCAACACAACAAGCAGTCGTCGGCCATCTCGGCTGCGCGCGACATCGCGAAAAATCAACGCGCCGAAGTGGTCGTCCATGGCCGTGACGGACGTATTCGCGAGAAGAACAGCTACGGTAACGACAGTTTCCCTCCCAAAGGCTGAACGTAAGTGACCTGGGGAAAGGACCCGAGGTCGACCGCGCCCAGCATTGGCCGGGCGCGAGTCGTCGCGTGGGGGAGAAGTAGCTCCTCGATGTCCGCCAAGGCGTCGAGACCGGCAATCATGCTTTCGAATCGAGAAACATTGTCCAAAGCTGCATCAGGTGATTACCATCCTGCCGGGCACATCGCCATATGCTAATCTCTCTGCAAGAAGCCGCCGGATTCGTTAGCACGCACTACGCGGTTTTCGACGAACTGTGGCAGCGCCGAGACGACCGCCTGAGTGAGTCTGACATCTTGGCGATCATCGGGGCGGCGCAGTCAGCGGCGACTCCGGCCTATCTACTCGCCCAGATGAAGCGGATGAAATTCCTCCTGGAAACCGACACGCAGGTTGGCGTTTGGGAACTGGCGCCGCCGTTTGTGCGGTGGATTGAACACCTCCAACAAATCTCGCGCCCGGTATCCTCGGCCCGCATTCGCGGACAGCTCTCGGAGATCGAACAAAACCTGAATGCTTTTCGCGTCGCGGAAGCGCGAGGCGATATTGCGACAGCTCGCGAACTTCTGCGGGAAACGCGAAGCGCATTCCAACTGCTGGCCGAAGATTTGGGTCAAACCCGCGCGGCGATTGTCTCCGCCGTGAGTGAAGCGAAGAGCGAGCACCGAAAGCAAAGCGCCGTGGAGCGATTTCGCCGGATCAATCGTTTTTGGAATGAATACCTTTTACCGATGCTCGATCTGCTCGATCCGGCTGGTCAGTTGGATGTTGTCTGCACGGCCTGGGAAAATCAACTAACCCTTTCGCTTGAGAATAAATTTCTCCCGGAGCGAGTGTTGGCCGAACGAATCGAGGGCGAAATGCGCATTCTGCGTGTGGCGGTCCGGCAAAGTTTCCGGTCGTGCCGCAACGAACTCGAACCACTCCACGCGCGCTTGCGACGGGAAAGTTTGTGGACCGACGGTGCTGCACGTATTCTCCAGCAAGTCGAACGCGAAGGCGTTGCCGGATCGGCGCTCGCGACGAGTCTGCCCGTATCGACGTTTCGGTTTACCGGACAGATTTCCGCGGCTGCTCTCCTCGCGAGTGCGGCGCAGTGGCGCGATATTAGTCAGCCACCACTCGCCATCGATTTCGTCGGCACGGTGGCACCGGCCGATTCGCAAGCGATCGAGGATGTGCTGGCGGCAATGGAGACGGCGCCCGCGACGATCTATCCCGTGGAGGACCTTCTCGACTGGCTCGCTCGCACCCATGGGCACCGAGGCTTCAATGCGATCCTTCAGGTTTTCTCACTGCTCGTGACCGATACGCGCTATCAAGCGACGTTTCGTTTTCCCATCGCAGAATATGCGGTCGCCGGTGGCGTGGTGCGCTGCGGACGTGTAATGCTTGCGCTTCGCCCGGCTGCATGAATCCCGCGCCTGATCAACTGCCACAACTCGCGGCCATCTTCCGCGGGATAAAGGCTGGCAAACACTGGTCTTTCGGTGATCCCGAATACGACGATCTGAGCGGGGTGCTCTTCGATCAATACCAAGCGTTCTTCGCTCAGCTCGAACTCAATCTCCACCGCGACTCCCGCGGTTTCATCTACGCAACGTCGGATGATGACGACTACAAGGGCAGCGATTCTATCACCCGTTTCGTCGTCTTTACTGCCGTATGGGTCGATGCCGTCGCCGACGCGGGTGACGACATTGGGAAAACATTGTTTTCGCCCAATCAGGTGATTGCCGATCTCCCGCACCTTGCCGCTGATTCGCACCGCCGGTCGCTGAAGCAAGTGGGAATCGAGACCGTTACCGATCTCACGGCCACACTCCGCTCACTCGAACGTTTGGGCCTCGTTGATATGGATGGTGTCGGGCGCTTCTCGTTGCGGACATCATATCACCGGCTCCTGGATGTTTGCCGGGAGGCCGCAAGCGCCCCGGTAGCCTCGCCGGTTTCGCCCGACTCAAACGACGAGGTGTCGCCGAACGCTAAGGACGCTGCATCTTGAATGTGACTGCACCAACACCTCCTTTCTCGGGTCCGCGCCGTTTGATCCTGATCCAGTCGGGAAAATACGACTATGCCGAACTCGACCTCACTCAGCCGTTTCAACTGGTGGGAGTAAATGGATTGGGGAAAACGGCGCTAATCGCTACGCTACAATACCTCTATCTCGACAGTCAGCGCGACATGCGTTTCGGCCAACACAGCACGGACGATAGTCGCAGGTTTTACTTTAAGAACGATTCGAGCTTTATTCTCTTCGAGTGCGAAACCTCGCTTGGCACTGTGACCGTCGGGGCTCGTGGCCTCGGCCCAGCGGCCGCTTATGAGTTGCAGCGATTCGCGTGGACTGGCGCGTTCGACCGCGCGGATTTCATTGACGGCGACAACCGCCCCCGAGCTTGGGATGATGTGCGCGCGATCCTGGCGGGCAAAGGCCTCCAAGTGATGACGGACAATGCGGAACTCCGTCGGCTGCTGGGTGCCGTTGACGACGAGACGAATGCAAGCTGGGAGCTTGTCCCACTTGCCGACGCGCGCGACTACCCGCGCTTTCGTCAGACTTTTCAACGGCTGCTACAGTTACGCGATCTGCGCCAAGATGACCTGAAGCATTTGCTGGCCGATTGCGCGAAGCTAAGCCCCTCCGAGCGCGAAATCGATCTCGCGAAGGATTTCGAAAAGGAGCTCGGGAAGATCAATCGCGACCGGACAGAGGTGGCCGCTCTGCGAGCAGCCGCGACCCGCGTCAAAGAAGCGCGGGAGCTTTACGATCAGGAATACGTCAGTCGTGCGATTGCCCACGCTGCAACGAAAGAACTGCAAGCGCGACATGCCGGCTATGCCGCGTGGTTCAAGGCTGAAACCAACGCACTCTACGCCGTGCGCGATGAGTCGCAGAAAGAATATACGCGCTTGGAGGGCGATCAAAAGAAACTGCAGCGCGAATGGAAAGACGCGACCGAAGCCTGCGGTATTGTTCGAGCCAAGCTGGAAGCAATCGCTCAAGGACGAGAGCGCTACGCGGACTTTATGTTGGACGTGGAAGAGCAGGTGCGTGACCGGCTGAGCGATGAAGTCGCCGGTTTGAAAATGCGCTTGTCCGATGTGCCGGCGGAAACTGTCGAAGTCCTGACGCGCCAACTTGCCGAACAGCAAACACAGCTAACGCAGCGCGAAACTTCGCTGAAAGGAATCCATCAACTTTTTATTACTTGGCTCCGCTCCCGCTTGCCAGAAGAGGACATCGCGCGAGTGGGTTCGCTTTTCGACCGTCGGGTGCTCGAGTCTGCGGTCGATGAACAGGTGTCGATTCGCGACGAAGTGGAATTACTGAGGCGATTGCGGGCTGCGGCCAAGCGCTGCGATCCACGTGGCTATGAGGACGACGCGGTCATGATCGAATTTTCTGCGGGTGCGGTGACGACCATCAATCAACTTGGACGTCGCAACCGGTTGGAAGAGGAGATCCGTAAATTGCAGCGGGAGATTGATCGATTGTCGCGTGATATCGAGACAGTGAAGAACGCTGCCGCGTTTCGCACTCGCCTGCCGATGGCGGAGAAGGAATACACGGCGCAAGTCACTCGACTAAACGGCTACCAACTGTTTCGTGAAGAGGCCGCCAAGGAAGCGGCCTACGAGAGCGAATCGAAGCGCCACGCTGCGGAAGTAATGAAGGCGGAAGATCGCCTAGCGACCAATGAAACCGGCCGGGCCAAAGCGAAGAAGGAACGCGAGGTCGCTATCGAAAAATTCGACAGGCTTCAGGAAGAAGATGGAAAGATTCGGAGTGAAGCGCGCAACCTCCCGGCGGCTGAGGGCGACAATCCAGGCCCAACACCCCTCTCGGATGCGTTCCTCCACGACCTGCCGGTATCTCTTCTGGAAATAATCCGCATTGCGCGCGAACGCTGCAATCAGGCTCGTTCGCGGGCAGCGCAGTTGAACGCTGCGGCTGGCCTACTTGATAAAGATTTCCTGAATCCCAGCTTCCGCTACGACCACGCCGCTCCCGTGGCGGACCGACTTACGCAGTTGGAATCCGAAATCGCTTCGGCCGACGAGCGTGCGCACAACATCGAAACCCGGTGGCTGGCCCTTTTGACGGACGCGCGCAGTAGCTTCGCGACGATGCTCAAATCATTGCGCTCGGTCACCCGTCAGGCACAAAAGCTCACCGGCGAATTGGCAAAAATAGAGTTTTCGAGCCTCGCGGAAGTCCGCTTGGAGATCGTTCCAAACCAAGCCGCGGTCGCGGAGTATGATCGGCACTCGAAGGATTCCGCTCAACCATCCTTATTCGATACGGCCGAAGAAGCGGACCGTAAACTGACCCAGTTTAGCCAACTGCTGCAACGCCGGCCAAAGTTGTTGCTGAACGAACTCTTTTCGTTGCGTTGCGAGGTTCGCCGCAAAGACGGGCAGCGGAATTTCTACGACAACTTTGACGAAGTGGAATCCACCGGCACGACGGTCGTGCTCAAGGTGACGCTGAATTTACTCGTGTTGCGCGACCTGCTTATTCCTGGCAAGGCGCGTATTCCGTATTACCTCGATGAGGTCCATGCGCTCGATCGGCAAAATTTCCGCAACATCCTCCAGCTTTCCGAACGCTTGGGATTCATCGGAATTTATGCCGCACCGACGGCGGCGATTGGGCCTCGCCGTTTTGTGCATCTGGTGCCCGATGCGAAAGGACGGCTCGTGGTAACGGGTGCGCATCGAAAGGATATCCTGCGAACCCCTGAGGAGGGGTCACCAACCGTTGAGGCAGCAAATGGATGATCTTCCGCCATTTCTCCGGCGGCTTTTGGCGGAACAGCGGCTTTCCCTTAGCCAGTTGTCCGACCGAGGCCGCAAACAATTGCGACCGTTGTTCGACGGCGGGGTGCTTTTAATAGAGTCGTCTGGCCGAGGTGAAGTGGTGCTGGTTGGCAAACCCGAGGGATTGATCGCCTGGCTCCGTCAAAATTTCCCTGCGTTTGAGAGTCAATGGCTGGCAGAGAAACCCGTTGGGCGGGCGCACTCCGTGGCCCTGCGTCGAAGCAGCAAAGCGACAGGGAGCGGAGCCGGCGCTGGCGTCTTGCATCTGCGTGCTTTCACAGCGCAAGGCGGCGTAGTTGTGCTCAACTCGGCTGAGTTTCCGGTATCGGAATTGACCGCGCGGCACGGCGTAGCGGCGTGCCTGATCGAGGCAAAGTCTACGCTCTGTATCGAAGGACGCACGGCGTTGGTGGAAAATCTGGAATGTTTCCTTCGGGTTGAGTTCATCCTGCCGGAGATTGCTGTCGCTATGAACTCAGCCGGCCGGATATCCGACCAACTTATCGCATGTCTGGCGCGATCCAGCATAACGCCGAAGCCCCTTCTCCATCTGCCCGATTATGATCCTGTGGGTCTCAGTGATTATCTGAGATTACGTTCTGCGCTCGGCGAGCGCGTGGCGTTGTTCGTTCCAAGCGATATTGAGCGGCGTTTCTCTGCACTTGGCGACAGGAAGCTAATTTCGGAAAAGCCACGCAATCGTGCTTTGCTGAAGCAACTCGCAACGGAGGCGTGGCCTTGCCGCGAGTCGGAAGCAATTTTTCAACTCATTAAGGAAAGCGGCTCGGGACTTGAACAGGAAAGTCTGCTTTTGAAATTTCGAGGGTAGCCGTCACCACTTCTACTGACCTTGAGGTGGACCCCGAAAACTGGACAGGAGGGATCGTTAAATCCAAACCCAAGAAAGAACGATCCACATGTCGAAGAAACGTCGCCAGCATAACCCTGAGTTCAAAGCCAAAATCGGTCTCGAAGCGCTGAAGGGCATCGA
>JBBRLB010000026.1:0-54364 GCA_038231575.1 Opitutales bacterium
GACTTACGAACCGTGATAATGTGACGATCTCGCCCGTGCTTCCACGCCATCTGTGCCCGACCGGCGATGCCCGCAGGCAGCATGTCTTCCGTTACCTCGACGGGGTAGCCCGACTCCTGCTCGACGGAACGCCGGTAATTCTCGACGGCCTTGAACGCGTCCGATTCGGCGGCACTCGCAAGTTCTTCCTCAGCGGACAAAAATAGTTTCGATGCCTCGGCGAAGACTGGCTCCGACCGCGCATCCTGCATTTTGGCGCGAGCGAACATTGCTCTCACCGTTGTCGCCGCGTCAGCGGCGTGAGAACTGCGCAGGAGGAGCATCGCTTTACCGAGCCAAGCATTGGCAAAATCAGGGTTGGACGCGATGGCCTCGTCGAAGCGTCGGAGTGCGGCCTCGCTGTCTCCGGTTTCCACGAGCGCCGTAGCGAGGCCGTTGAGGGCCCACGCGTCGGACGGTTTGAGTTCGAGGGCGCGCTCGAAAAAAGTTCGGGCGCGGACGAAATCTTTTTGCTTCGCGTAGAGATTGCCGAGAACCACGAAGCTCCAGGCATCGGTGGCGTCGAGCTTGAGCGCGTCGATGAGCGCATCCTTGGCCTCGGGGTGGCGGCCGAGTTCCATGAGACACATCGCGAGGTCCCGGTAGGCGATTTGCAGGGTCGGGCAAAGCTCAATCGCCTTGTGCAATAATTCGACGGCGCGTTTGAAGTCTCCTTCCTGTGCACGGCGCGCCGCGCGCTCGGCGAGTCGCGCGGCTTCCGCTGCTTTTAGCGCAGGCGCCTCTTCGGCGTGGACCATGACGACGTCTTCGCGAATCTCGACACTGGTTACTTTACCGAGGAAGCGGAAGACCTCCGCGAGATTGGAGAGGCGTTCGTTTTCGGGCAGACTAAGAAAGTCGCGCCCGAGAAGGACGCCGAGCTGCTGGAGTGTGACCGAAACCACCATCCACAGACCATGGAGCACGAGCGCCGCAGACGACAAGCCCTCTGTCCGACATGAGAACATAAACCTATCGCAGCGTGAAGCCGCTCCTACAAATGGACGCTTACGGAAGGTCGGTCGAACTCATCAGGAAGCCTCGCCCTCTTGAGCAGCGTCTCTAACCGATCAGTAGCGCCGCCGAATGTTTGATCCCGCTGTCCAACGTGGCCAGTTGGGCGCGATGCCGGACGGCGAGTTCACAGAGGTAATGGTCGGAGACTTCCTTGTGGGTCCGAATCGGTTGCCCGCGCAGCACGGCGGCACCGGGCAATGAATCGATCAACCGATAACGCGATCCAAGCGACGCGGTGAATTGCGCGAGGACGGTTTCGGCATCAGCGAAGCTCGCGGCAATCGTGTGGTCGGCCATCGAGACGCGAACGAAACTAAGCTCGGTAAACGCGCAGCCCAGCACGCGGGGATTCTCCCGGGCGAACCAAGCGTGCGCCCGACGGTGCAGGCTGTGCACATCCCACAAAAGGCCGATGAGCGCGTTGACGTCGAGGAGGCAGAGACGGCTCACAGCAGCTCAGCGTGCAGGCGGGCAATTTCCTCCGCGGATACTTTTCGCGGCGGACGTGCCAACGCCACCATCCGCGGCAGACCGGACACCGGATGCGGTTTAAGTTCGTAGGCAGCGGAGCGGTGCAACGGACGCAGAAACACGCCATCATCACGCAACTCGACTGTGAGACGTTCCCCCGGCACGAGCTTCAGTTTGCGGCGAGCTGCGGCCGGCAGCACGAATTGGCCCTTGGTGGAGAGTGTGGTGGTCATGTCTTACACCGTCTTACCTCAGGGTGCGGAAGGCAAGCCCCGCGAAGAACAGATGAAGCCGCTTTACGGAAGATCCGTCGAACCCATCAAATACCGATCACACTCACGCGCCGCGCCGCGGCCTTCGTTGATCGCCCAGACTACCAGGCTCTGGCCGCGGCGGCAGTCGCCGGCGGCGAAAACACCCTTGAGGCTCGTCGTGTATTTCTCGTGCTCGGCCTTGATGTTCGAACGCGGGTCGGTCTCGACATTTATCTCCTTGAGCAGCGGCTGCTCGGGTCCGAGGAAGCCCATCGCGAGCAGCACGAGCTGCGCGGGGCGCGTTTTTTCGGTGCCGGCGACTTCTTGCGGCACGAACTGGCCCTTCTCGTTTTTCGACCACTTGATTTCGACCGTCACGAGTTCCTTCACATTGCCGGCCGCGTCCCCGACAAATTTCTTCACGGTCGTGACGTAGATGCGCGGATCGGCGCCGAATTTTGCGGCGGCCTCTTCCTGGCCGTAATCCATCTTGTAGGTCTTCGGCCACTCCGGCCACGGGTTGTCCGCGGTGCGCTCCAGCGGCGGCTTCGGGAGGATTTCGATCTGCAGCAGGCTCTTGCAGCTATGGCGCATCGAAGTGCCGACGCAGTCCGTGCCGGTGTCGCCGCCGCCGATGACCACAACGTCCTTGCCCTTCGCGCTGATGAGCGCGTGCTCCGCGCCGCCGTTGAGGACCGCCTTGGTGTTCGCGGTGAGAAACTCCATCGCGAAGTGCACGCCCTTCAACGCACGCCCCTCGATCGGCAGATCGCGCGGCTGCGTCGCGCCGGTGCAGATGACGGTGGCGTCGTATTCCTTCAGGAAAATCTGCGGCTCGACGTTGTCGCCGACGTTCGCGTTGCAGATGAACTTGATGCCTTCCTTCTCCATCAGCGCGATGCGGCGCAGGACGACTTCCTTCTTATCGAGCTTCATGTTCGGGATGCCATACATCAGCAACCCACCCGGCCGATCCGCGCGTTCGAAAACCGTGACCGTGTGACCGGCCTTGTTGAGCTGGGCCGCGGCGGAAAGTCCCGCGGGCCCCGACCCGATGACTGCGACTTTTTTTCCGGTGCGCGTCTTCGGCGCCTCGGGAAGGATCCAGCCCTCGTCCCAACCTTTATCGACGATCGAGTTTTCGATGTTCTTGATCGTAACGGGCGGCGCGTTGATCCCGAGCACGCACGAGCCTTCGCACGGCGCCGGACACACGCGGCCGGTGAACTCCGGGAAATTGTTCGTCTTGTGCAACCGATCGAGCGCGTCCTTCCACTGGCCGCGGTAAACGAGATCGTTCCACTCCGGGATCAGGTTGTTGATCGGGCAACCGCTCGCCATGCCGCTGATGAGTTTGCCCGTGTGGCAAAACGGGACACCGCAATCCATGCAGCGCGCGCCCTGCGTGCGGAGTTTCTTCTCCTCCATGTGGTGGTGAAACTCCTTCCAGTCGCCGACGCGCTCGGAGGGCGCGCGATCGACGGGAAGCTCGCGGAGGTATTCGATGAAGCCGGTGGGTTTGCCCATGGGAGGAAGCGGTAAGCTGAGAGTTGAGAGGAGTGAGCGATCAGTTGCCGCCAACGCGTGAGGTGTCGCGGGCGTTTTCTTCGAAGGCGGCCATGATGGCTTCGTCGCCGGTGAGGCCTTGCGCTTGCGCGCGTTCGATACAGGCGAGCATGCGCTTGTAGTCCTTCGGCATCACCTTGACGAATTTCGGCAGGTAGGTCGCCCACCCGTCGAGGATCGCCTTGGCGCGAGTGCTCTTCGTGTAGTCGACGTGCTTTTGGATCATCGCCTTCACTTCGGCGATTTCCTTGCCGTCCTCGATTTTCTCGACGCCGACCATCTGCGGATTCACGCGGCCGGCGAAGTCGCCACTCTCGTCGAGCACGTAAGCGACACCACCCGACATCCCCGCGCCGAAGTTGCGCCCCGCGCGGCCGAGAATCACAACGCGCCCGCCCGTCATGTATTCGCAACCGTTGTCACCGATCGCTTCGACGACGGCGTTGACGCCGGAATTGCGGACCGCGAAACGCTCGCCCGCCATGCCGCGCACATAGATCTCGCCGGCCGATGCGCCGTAGAGCGCGACGTTGCCGATGATCATATTTTCCTCGGCCTTGAACGTGGCGCTGGGCGAAGGGTAAACGATGAGTTTGCCGCCGGAGAGGCCCTTGCCGAAATAATCGTTCGCATCGCCCTCAATCGAGAGCGTCATACCGCGGGTCACGAACGCGCCGAAGCTCTGGCCGGCGGAACCGGTGAACTTCAACTTGATCGTGTCCTCGGGCAGACCCTTCGCGCCGTATTTCTTCGTGATGACGCCTGACGTGATCGTGCCGGTGACGCGGTTCACGTTGCGAATCGGCAACTCGGCGATGACTTTCTCGCCGCGTTCGATCGCCGGTTTGCAGAGATCGAGGAGGGTCGTGACGTCGAGCGAACGATCGATGCCGTGATCCTGCTTCATGGAGCACGAACGGCCGACCTCGGGGCCGACGTCCGGCTGATAGAGGATCTTTGAGAAATCGAGTCCCTTGGCCTTCCAGTGAGTGACGGCCTTGCGCGCCTCGAGGCGATCGGTGCGACCGATCATTTCCTCGATCGTGCGGAAGCCGAGCGACGCCATGATCTCGCGCATATCCTCGGCGATGAACTTCATGAAGTTCACCACGTGCTCGGGCTTGCCGGCAAAACGTGCGCGGAGTTGCGGGTCCTGCGTGGCGACGCCCGCGGGACAGGTGTTGAGATGGCACACGCGCATCATGATGCATCCGGTGGCGACGAGCGGCGCGGTCGCGAAACCGAATTCCTCGGCGCCGAGCAGCGCGGCGACGATCACGTCGCGGCCGGTCTTGAGCTGGCCGTCCGTCTCGACCGCGATGCGCGAGCGAAGATTATTGAGGACGAGCGTCTGGTGCGTCTCGGCGAGGCCGAGCTCCCAGGGCAGGCCCGCGTGTTGCAGCGAAGTCTGCGGTGAGGCGCCGGTGCCGCCGTCGTAACCGGAGATGAGAACAACGTCCGCGTGCGCCTTCGCGACGCCGGCGGCGATCGTGCCGACGCCGACTTCGGAAACGAGTTTCACGCTGATGCGCGCGTCCTTGTTGCTGTTCTTCAAGTCGTGGATCAGCTCGGCCAAATCCTCGATCGAGTAGATGTCGTGATGCGGCGGCGGCGAGATGAGGCCGACGCCGGCAGTCGTGCCGCGGGTCTTGGCGACCCACGGATAAACCTTCGTGCCGGGCAACTGGCCGCCTTCACCGGGCTTCGCGCCCTGGGCCATCTTGATCTGGATTTCTTTCGCGCTCTGAAGGTATTCGCTCGTGACGCCGAAGCGGCCCGACGCGACCTGCTTGATCGCGGAATTTTTAGAATCGCCCTGCTCGTTCGTCCACGTGAAGCGTGCGGGATCTTCGCCGCCTTCGCCCGTGTTGGATTTGCCGCCGATACGATTCATCGCGATCGCGAGCGTCTCGTGCGCCTCGCTGGAAATCGAGCCGTAGGACATCGCGCCCGTCTTGAAACGCTTCATGATCGTCTCGGCCGACTCGACTTGATCGAGCGGAATGGCGTCGCTGGTCTTGAAATCGAGCAGCGAGCGCAGCGTGCAGAGATTTTGGCCCTGCTCGTTGATCAGTTTCGCGTAGGCGTTGTAGGCCGGCTTGCTGTTCGTGCGCACCGCTTTTTGCAGCGCGTGGATCGACTCGGGGGTGAAGAGATGGTTTTCACCACTCGCGCGCCATTGATAAATACCGCCGACGGGCAGCACATGACCGTCGACCTGGCGATCGGGATAAGCCGCGCGGTGGCGCATGAGCACTTCCTGCGCGATCACGTCGAGGCCGATGCCGCCGACGCGCGAGGGCGTCCATGTGAAATAATGATCGATGACGTCCTGACGGAGGCCGAGCGCTTCGAAAACTTGCGCGCCGCGATACGACTGAATCGCGGAGATGCCCATCTTCGACATGACCTTCACGACGCCCTTTGAACCGGCCTTCACAAAGTTCTGGCAGGCCTTCTTGTGATCGATGCCCACGAGTCCGCCTTCGCGAATCATGTCGTCGATCGTTTCGAACGCGACATACGGATTGATCGCGCTGCAGCCGTAGCCGATGAGCAACGCGAAGTGATGCACCTCGCGCGCTTCACCGGTCTCGAGCACGATCGAAACGCGCGTGCGCAGACCTTCGCGGATCAAATAGTGATGCAGTCCGGCGACCGCGAGCAGCGACGGGATCGGGGCGTAGTCCTTCGTGACGCCACGATCGCTGAGGATGAGAACATTGATCTCTTCCTCTTCGATCATGCGGCGGGCCATCGCGGAGAGCTCCTCCATCGACTTCGCGAGACCCTTCTCGCCTCGCGAAACGCGGAACAGGATCGGCAACACGCCCATGTGCAAACCGGGCAGGTTGGTGCGCCGGATCTTCGCGAACTCCTCGTTGGTGAGGATCGGCCACTTCAACTCCACGCGCCGACACGCGGTCGGCTGCGGGTTGAGCAAATTGCCTTCGGAGCCGAGGCGCGTTTCGGCGGAGATGACGATCTCCTCACGGATCGAATCGATCGGCGGGTTCGTGACCTGCGCGAAGAGCTGCTTGAAATAATCGTAGAGCAGACGCGGCTTGTTCGAGAGGACCGCGAGCGCGGAGTCGGCGCCCATCGAGCCGATCGCTTCGACGCCGTCCTTCGCCATCGGCGTGATCAGGATGCGTTCGTCTTCGTTGGTGTAGCCAAAGGCGATCTGGCGCTGGAGGAGCGTGGCGTGATCGGGTTGCTCGATCTTCGGCGCCTCGGGCAGATCGCTGAGGTGCACGAGGTGCTGCTTGATCCAGTCGCGATACGGCTGCGCCGCGACGATCTTCCGTTTGATTTCTTCGTCCTCGATGATGCGACCCTCGACGGTGTCGACGAGGAACATGCGGCCCGGCTGCAAGCGGCCCTGTTGCACGATTTGATCGGGTGGCGTCTGGAGCACGCCGACCTCGGAGGCCATGATCACGATGCCGTCCTTGGTGACGGTGTAGCGCGACGGCCGCAGGCCGTTGCGATCGAGAATCGCGCCGATTTGCCGGCCGTCGGTGAACGCCATCGAGGCGGGTCCGTCCCACGGCTCCATCAAGCAGGAGTGATATTGATAGAACGCGCGGCGATCCGGATCCATCGACTCGTGGTTGGACCACGGCTCGGGGATCAACATCATCATCGCATGCGCGAGCGGGCGACCGGCGAGGACGAGGAGTTCGAGCGTGTTGTCGAACATCGAGGAGTCCGAACCGTTCGGGTTGATGATCGGCAGGATCTTCTTGATGTCGTCGCCGAAGGCTTCGCTTTCGAACAGCGCCTGGCGGGCGTGCATCCAATTGATGTTGCCGCGGAGCGTGTTGATTTCGCCATTGTGCGCGAGGTAGCGGTAAGGATGCGCGCGTTCCCAGCTCGGAAACGTGTTCGTCGAAAACCGCGAGTGCACGAGCGCGAGCGCCGTTTCCATCAGCGGGTTTTTCAGCTCGGGGAAATATTGATCGACCTGCTCGGTCGTGAGCATGCCTTTGTAGACGAGCGTCTTCATCGACAGGCTCGCGACATACCAATACTCGGCGCCGGCCAGCGTGGAGGCGCGGATGTCGGTGTAGGCGCGCTTGCGGACAACGTAGAGTTTGCGCTCGAACGCGAGATCGTCGATCGGCTCGGCGCCGCGACCGATGAACACCTGGCGCATGAACGGCTCCGCGGACTTCGCGGTTTCACCGATCATGGAGTTGTCGGTCTTGACGGTGCGCCAGCCGAGGAAGACGAGGCCCTCGGATTGCACGGTCTGTTCGAAACGCTCTTCAATCTTGCGGCGCACCGACGCGTTGCGCGGCAGGAAAATGAGGCCGCAGCCGTATTCACCGGCGGGCGGCAGCGTGAAACGCAGGGATTTGCACGCGTCAGCGAGAAACTTGTGCGGCATCTGGATCAGCACGCCGGCGCCGTCGCCGGTGTTGATCTCGGCGCCCGAAGCGCCGCGGTGATCGAGATTGCGGAGAACTTGCAGACCGTCGGAGAGAATCTTGTGCGACTTCTTGCCATACATGTTGGCCACGAAGCCGACGCCGCACGCGTCGTGCTCGAACCACGGATCGTAGAGTCCTTGTTTGGCGGGCCGGCCGGGAGCACGGCGCTCGGTAGCGCCAGAAAGAGAATAGGCAGGAGTTGAGTCCGGTTGCGGCGAGTTATTCACGGGAAAAAGTGGGAAAGCAGAGCGGGAGTGAGCGTAATTCAGGCCATTCGTGGCGGAGGCGGTTCGGGCCGGGCGCAAAAAAAGGGCCGTCTCGTGCTATGCGAGAGCGGCCCGGGATTAGATGCGGAATGCTCTCAGCGTCAGAAGAAGCGGATCGTTTTAGTGGCCATTTTGGCGTGCTCCTCATCCGAGCAGCCCGCGTTGGTCGGGATGTCGGTCGCGGAGTTGGTCGCTTTGACGAGGTCGTTGCTGAGCAGGTAATTCTCGACCTCTTCACCGGAAACGTCGGCGAGCATCACGCCGTCGACTTCGACGCACGGGGAAAGCGGCTGACCGGATTTCTGCACCATCTCGGCGTAATTCGCGCGGTTGTTGATGATGTCGATGTCTTCGAACGGAAGATTATGCTTCCGCAAGATCGCACGGACACCATTGGACCAGCCGCAGGAGGGCTTGAGATAGGCTTTGATGTTCATGCGTGGACGATAGGTGAAGGCAAAAGCGGAGCAAGGTAAAGGGCGCGATTTCCGGCGATCAAGCACTGTCTTCGAAATTTTTTGACGGCGTCTGTCATAGAGAGCGCGCCGCCCGGACGCGAAACGCTCAACGCGAAACGTTTAACTCCTAACGCCGAACGCTCACGTGCTGGCATTTTCGGAGATCGGCCCCTTAAACGTTGAGCGTTAAACGTTCAGTGTTGGGCGTTCGCGCCACCATCAGAGCGGCGCGCTGTTTTTCGGATCGGCGAGGAGGGCTTTGAACTTGGGGTCGTCGCGGACGTTGTCCCAAATCGGATCTACCTTGAGCATCGGCACGGTCAATCCGGAGGGAGCGCCCAGCAATTTCTTCAATAACTCGACGCATTCCGTGGTGCGTTTGGCGTCGGCCAGAATCTCGGCGCGATCGACATCGAAGAGTAAGACCTCATTGCCGAGCGCCGCGTAGTCGGCCGCGCCGCGCCGATTGACGTCGAGCGCTTCGTCGCTGCGCCCGGTGATCGCGATGGCGCTCGCGCGTAGCCGCGGCGCGAAAACCCGCGAATCAGCCACCAGCTTCACCCCCTGCACGGCTTCGAGCGCTTCCAGCGCGCCTTGCTTCGATTCCTCCGCCCGCCCAAGGCGCGCAAGCGCCTTGCTGCGCAGCAGGGTAAGCGCAACGAGATCCCATCCTTCGGTGTTTGCCCGTGCCGCGTCGCATGCCCGCACGCAGTCCTCGAAGCGGCGCAAACGGAAAAACCACGCAGCCGGCAAACTGTTGCTCTCAGTGGGCACTTCACCCGACAGCGCGAAACGCCAAGTGCGCAGGCGTGCCATATCGGCATTTTTGCCGGTGACCTGAAGGTAGCGTTCAATCGCCGATTCGGCTTCGGGCCTGCGGCGCAGCGCGACAAGGCTGTATACGTGGTCGCGATGATAAGTCGCGTTCAACGGATCGATATCCAGCGCGCGTTCGAGCGCCTCGAGGGATGCGGCCTCGCGCCCCTGGCGACGGAGCGCGGTGGCAGTGTAATAATTTCCCGTGGCATCATTGGGCAACGCACGGATCAAGTTTTCGGCGAATTCGACTCCGCGGGCGGGCCGGTATTCCACGTTGGAGTAATAAAGCGAAAGCGCGCCATCGCCACCTCCTCCGGGCATCAACCGCGCACACGCTTCCGCCCATTTTCGCGCGAGCTGCGCGTGTTCGACTGCCGCGACTGCGTCGGGCGTGCGCCCGAACGCCTCGTTGTGTGCCCGCGAGAGAAACGAAGCCGCCGCCGCGAAATTTGGGTCGAGTTCCAGCACGCGTTGAAAATCCCGCACACAGCCTTCAGCCTCATCGAGTGCACGCTTCCCCTGGCCCCATGGCGTGAGGTAACGCTGCACCGCCTTCAAATAGAGATCATAGGCCTCGGGATTCTTCGTCTGGTAACGCGCCCACTCGGACGAGCCGCGGCTCTCGCGAATCTCCAGCGCATGCGCGATGTCCGCCGCGACATCGGTTTGGATGGCGATGACGTCGCTCAATTCACGGTCGTAAGTTTTCGTCAGCAACAGCGCTTCGTCGCGCGCACGCCGCAACTCCAGTTGAATCTTCACGCGGCCCGCCGCACGACGCACAGAACCCGTGATGACGTTTGTCACCCCGACTTGCTGGGCGATTTCCGCGAGTGTGGCTGTCGTGCCTTTGAACCGGAGCGACGAGGGCCGCGAAATCACCTTCAAACCGGCCACGCGTGACAACGCGGCGATCATCTCCGCGTGCATGCCATCGGTGAAAAACGCGTTCTCGGGATCGGGGCTGAGATTTTCGAGCGGGAGGACGACGAGGGATTTTTCACTGGCGGCGGGAGCTGCGAGGGATGGAACCGGCGTGAATTTTTTCTCCTCGGCTTTCGTCACGGAAGCCGGCGGCACGGCGGTAGGTGACATCGGAGCTCGCTGCGAAAACCACCAGCCCGCACCAATCAGCAACGTGACGAGCGCGACTGCGGCCCACACGAGCGACGGCCTCCGTTGTCGGGGCGCGGCTTGACCGCGCCCGCGGGCGTCGTCGAGCGCCGCCCCTACGTTCTCGATCCGCGCCGCTTCGTGGGAAATGGCGCCGGTGCGGTGTGACCACAGCTTCAAGAAGCGCGCCTGCACGTCGGGCGGCACGACGCCACCGGGCAGCCGCGTCCACTGGACTTTGCGGAAACGCTCCGGCACGAGCGCATCGGGCTCGCGCGTGTCGTCGATCACAATCGGGAGAATAAACGGCACACCGTGCGCGAAGCCCATCGCGCGCTCGGCAGCGAGTTCCCATTCGATGCGGAAGTAGCCTTCGTGCCGCGATTGGGTGTTGGCCGAGATGAGCGGCATGAAGAATACGCACTCTTTGATCTGGCGACGGATTTTCTGGTCCCACTCGTCGCCATGTTCGAGGCCGCCGTCGGCGTCGAACCACACTTCGATGCCGGACGCGCGCAACGAATCGCAAATGCGCCGCGCGGCCTCCGCATCTTGCGAAGCGTAGCTGAGAAAGACGGCGCGCGAAGCGGGCGTTGAAGCACTCATCCGTGGGACGAGGGCGAGACTCGCGGCGCGACCGCGTTGCAGCAAGGCGGATGTATCAGACGAACCAAGGCCTCCAAACCGATTGGCCACAAAAAGGCGCAAGAATCCGAGGGCGCACCAAACTCGCAAGGCGCCTATAGGCGCACGAAAAATCTTTGGCTGCCAGATACATGGTTTTGGCGCTTTTTTGTCGCTAAAAAATCCTGCGCTCTCCGCGGCCGACCGTTTCATATCCCAGGATTCGGAAAAGAACCGCGGCGAACTTTGCTCTAGCCGCGCCGTGCGCGCTCGCCTATCACGCACTCAATGAAAGTCCTCGTGACCGGCGCGGCCGGCTTCATTGGTTTCCATGTCGCGCGGCGGCTCGCCAGCACCAAACGCTGCGAAGTGCTCGGCGTGGACAACTTGAGCGACTACTACGACGTGGAACTCAAGCGCGCGCGGATTGCGCAGCTCACGGCCAGCGCCAAGACGGAAGAATTTCGTTTCCTGCAGGCGGATTTCGCGGACGCGGAAAAATTCGCGGGGCTCGTCGCGTTTTTCAAACCGGAGTATGTCGTGCACCTTGGCGCGCAGCCGGGGGTGCGTTACTCGATGGAAAATCCCGCGGCCTACACCCGGGCGAACCTCGACGGCTTTGCCAGCGTGCTCGAGGCGTGCCGGCGCACGCCGCCGAAGCATGTGGTGTTCGCCTCGAGCAGCAGCGTTTACGGCGCCGGCGCGAAGTCGCCCTATCGCGAGGACGACAATACGGATCAGCCCGTCTCGTATTACGGCGCGACGAAGAAGGCGAACGAGCTGATGGCGCACAGCTATGCGCACAACCACGGCCTCAACGTCACCGGCCTGCGCTTCTTCACGGTCTACGGCCCGTGGGGCCGGCCCGACATGGCGCCGACGCTGTTCGCGCGCGCGATTTGCGAAGGCCAGCCGCTGAAACTTTTCAACTCGGGGAAAAACCTCCGCGACTTCACTTATGTGGACGACATCGTCGACGGCGTCGTGAAGGTGCTGCTCTATCCGCCGGCCGGGCAGCCCAGCGCACCGGTCGCGACCGCGGCGACCAAGGCCGCCGGTCTCAGCTCCGCGAAAAAACCCGCCGGGATCAGCCCGCCCTTGCGCATTTTCAATCTCGGCCATCACCGCCCCGTCGAGACCGTGCTCTTCGTGAAAATGCTCGAACAACTCCTCGGCCAGTCCGCGAAGATTGAGCTGCTCCCACCTCAACCCGGCGACATGTTCGAGACCTGCGCCGATCTCACGCGCGTGCAGGCGGCGATTGGTTTCGCACCGAAGGTTTCGCTCGAAGACGGATTGAAGCAATTCGTCGAGTGGTTCCGCCAGTATTACCAGTTGTAGGTCGGGCTTTACCCCCGCCGTGTCGGGGATGAACCCCGACCTACGATATTTCCCATGAAAACCATCCTGCTCCTCGTGGCCTCCAATATTTTCATGACCTTCGCATGGTATGGCCAATTGCGGATGAAAATTTTCGAGGGCAAGGCGCTGTGGGCCGTGATCCTCATGTCGTGGGGCATCGCGTTCTTCGAGTATTGCCTGATGGTGCCGGCGAATCGCGACGGCTATGCGAACGGCCTGACCGGCTATCAGCTCAAGATTCTGCAGGAGGTTATCACGTTGGCCGTTTTTGTGGCCTTCGCGTGGCTGGTGCTCGGCGAAAAACTCTCGTGGAATTACGCCGTGAGCTTCGGATTCATCCTCCTCGCAATTTACTTCGCGACGGCGTTCAAACCGGGCGGCACCGCACCGCACTGAGGCTCGGCGGCCCATCGGCGACCTAAAAACCTCATCTCCAGGCTTGACGTGTTCAAATGAACACTCCACACGTTTCCCCGCGCCGTTTGCTCCGCACTTGCCTCGTAAAACCCGGCTTGCACGCTGCCGACCGCGCCTACTCTTAACTAAACCAAAGCCCTCAGACTCCTCCCGTCATGTCCAAAGCCGCTCCCGCCAAAGTTGCCACCCCTGCCCCGACCATCGCCGCCCACGCGCGCGACAAAAACATCGATCTCGCGCTCTCCGCCATCACGAAACAGTTCGGTGAGGGCTCGATCATGCGCCTCGGCAGCAACCAAAAAATGAAGGTCGAGACGCTCTCGACCGGCTCCCTCGCCATCGATCTCGCCCTCGGCGTCGGCGGCCTGCCCAAAGGCCGCATCATCGAAATCTACGGCCCGGAATCGTCCGGCAAGACCACGTTCTGTCTCAGCGTCATCGCCGAGGCGCAGAAAAAGGGCGGCCTCGCCGCCTTCATCGACGTCGAGCACGCGCTCGACCCGAAATACGCCCGCGTCGTCGGCGTGAAGCTCGACGACCTCCTCGTTTCGCAGCCCGACTCCGGTGAAGACGCGCTGAACATCATGGAGACGCTCATCCGCTCCAACTCGATCGATGTGATCGTGCTCGATTCCGTTGCCGCCTTGATCACCAAGGCCGAACTCGACGGCCAGATGGGCGACATGACCATGGGCAGCCAAGCCCGCCTGATGTCGCAGGCGATGCGCCGCCTCACCGCTGTCGTCAGCAAGACGAACTGCGTCTGTATTTTCACCAACCAGATTCGCGAAAAGATCGGTGTGATGTTCGGCAGCCCCGAGACGACCTCCGGCGGCCGCGCGCTGAAATTCTTCTCCTCCGTCCGCATCGACATCCGCCGCAAGGACCAGATCAAGACGCCCGAGGGTAAAGTCATCGGCAACCGCACGAAGATCAAAATCGTAAAGAACAAGATCGCCCCGCCGTTCACGGAGGTGGAGTTCGACATCATGTATGATGAGGGCATCTCGAAGATTGGTTCGCTCCTCGATCTCGGCCTCGAGCACAAGATTCTCGAAAAGAAGGGTGCCTGGATCGCCTACGAAGGCGCGCTCGTCGGCCAAGGCCGTGATGCCGCCAAACTCGCGCTCAAAGAAAAGCCCGAGCTCGCCGAAAAGATCGGCGCGGCGATTCTCGCCAAGGTCAACGTGACCGGTGGCACCGCCGTCACGAGCGAAGCGGTCGCGGAATAAGCGACGACCCGTTGGCCATGGGCCGCGTTCGCAGAGGTGGTTACACTTTTTTGTGGTGGATCGGTGACCATGCGCCGCGGCATGTCCATGTCATCAATAAGCACGGCAAACTCGTCACGCGTGTAAATCTTGAGACGATGCGCGCTATGGACATTCCCAATGCAAGCGATAAGGTTCTCGCGCTGATTCAAGAATTAAAAAATGAAGGCCGCCTATGAAAACCACCGCTAAAAACGCCAAAAAGTCGTTTGGCAAAGCGAAGTTTTCCCGACTTAAAAACGTCCGCTATCTGAGTTGGGAAGATGCCTTCGATGTCGAATTCGAGGACGGCCTGTGCATCCTTGAACCACACGTCACGATTCGGCGCGCGAACAAAATTGCCCCGAAGGCCAAGTTCATTTCGCTCGAAATCGAGGATTGGACCCAAAGCGGATTCTTCGTCCATTACGACAACCGCCAAACCGCCGAGGTGTCGTGGTCATTCATCAAAGAGCTACCGCCGAAACGCTAAACACGGCATCGTTGCAGACATCACTTGGAATGAGGGCTAATTATTTTAGGGATAAAATCGAAGGCTCCCCACTACCGATGGCTTCGTCGCAGAAATCCGACCCAATTCTACACGGAGAATCTCGATGGATTAGCCCACACTTCTGATCGTTGGCACCGCTTGGTGCGCGGCTGTAGCCGTTCTGGGATTTGTCGCAGGATGGGAAAAGGCACGCCATACACATTTTGCGAATAAGGTGGTATCTGCGCCCGTCAATCCACCCAACGTTGCACCGATATGCGATAGAGCCAGCGATGCTGTGCTTGCGGAGCTGGCGGTTTTGGTGTGGAAGGCCAACAAAGCCCTGCGCGGGAACTCAGCGCGCGTTGTGGAGCGGAGTATCGAAAAATTACTCGCGCAGTTGAAGGAACAGGGTCTCGAACTTAACGAATACAAGGGCCAGCGCTTATCCATCGGCTCCAAGGTCACCGTGCTCGACAAAGCCGCCGGCCCCGAGGATCTCGTGCTCGAAGACTTGGAGCCTGAGATTATCACGGGCAAGCGCCTGCTGCATCAGGCTGTCATCATTATCGGCAACGGTAGCCAGCAATCCCAGCTATGAAAACCTACGACTACGGCATCGATCTCGGAACGTCCAACTCCAGCATCGCCTACGGGCACGAGGGGCGAGCGGAAATCTTCAAGGAGACGGCATCTCCAAACTCAGAGGTTGTTCCGCCGGCCTACATGCTCGATCCAAAGTCGCATGCTGAGTTTGTCGGTCGCTTTGCCTACGAAAAGTCGTGGCGTGAAAATGCGGTTGCCACACGCTTCAAGCGCGCTCTCGGCACAAACCAGCGATTCAAACTTACCGGCGCCCCGGCACCACTTTCGCCCGAGGAACTGTCGGGGAAGATGCTGATCGAACTGCGCCGCATGGCAGCGATGATCGGTGCGAGTCGCACGATAGCGCGAAAGCACTGCTGACTGAATTCGTCCGTGTGGCAAATAGTGTCTTCCCGGATGGCTGCCGCGGAGTCGGTATAGGCCGCCGGGCTCTTGTTCATGTTCTTGTAGAAGCCGCGCCAAAACCCGGGATCGCGCCCGAGAATGCGGTATTTTAGCCGGACCACGTCTCGTTTGCATGTGCGAAGCCGATTGATTTTTCCGGAAGCTTGGGCGCTGTCGCCCCTTTCCGTGAGCGCGCCGAAGAGACGTTGATCGTGCTCAACCGCGAAAGGCGACTCGACCAATTCGCCTACGCGCGATTTTTCGCGCGCCCACTCAGCCGGCAAGGTGTTTTTTTCCTCGTGCTCGCGAAGTGCGATTAGGCTCCCCTCGGTTTCGCGCAACGTAGTGTCGATGCGACTTGCTGCATCGCCGGTCTCGGCCTCTTGGGCGCGGACAAGCTTTAACGCGGTATTAAAGTCCGCGCCGAAGAGTTGCTGCCGAAGAAGCTCAAGCCGGGCGCGCGTCGGCTCCTCCGGTAACGCTTCATCAAACGCATCGATTTGACCGATCAGCCAATCGCGTCGTTCGGCGAGCTGATCCGGATTAGTTACGTCGATCTTCACGCCCATCGCAGGAATTGGAAATGACTGATCGAGCAAATCGACGTGGGCTTCGGCCTTGGGATCTCGGCCAGTGCTGACGCGCAGCGTGATCTCGATCTCGGACTTGGCGGGCAGCCGAGTGCGAAGCTGCGAACCGTCAATCGTGAGCACGAAGGCGAGGCGATTTGCCCGCAGGTGATCATAGTCACCCTCCCATATTTTGATGGTAACAGTTGTGGCGCTCTGCCGGCTAATCTCACTCGAAGTGCGGAGGGTAACCGTGCCGCGGGCGGGGAGCGGCGTGCCTTTGGCAATGAGGATATCATGGCTATATTTTTGGTCATCGTCAGCATTACGAAACTCCACGCGAAACGATTCAGGCAACGGCGGCGGCCCAGTGGTGATCCCATTGAAGATGGAGAATTCCGCGGGCTCGCAGGGAAGTTCGCATTGATCGTGACTGTAAACCTTCAGAAGGTAGACATTAGTTTTTCGCGGAGCTACGCGCACCATCACAGGTTTCGGCAATCCATCGAGAGCGAAGCCGCCACTCCTCCAGTTTGGCTCACAGACAATTTCAAATGTGGCGGCACGCGGATCCTCGCCACAGATTACGATGGGCGCCTCGGTATCTTCACACTTTGGCTCGTAGTCCAACTGTAGGCGCACCGGGCCGGCGTCGTTAGAAGAGCCAACTACATTCGTTGCGAGGGGAGAGATAGAAAGGACGCGGACGGGCACTGTAGAGGCATATAGCGCTGCACCGCTGACAACGGCGGTCATCGGATCGACATTTTTCTGAACCTCTAGGCCGAGCGAGGCGACGGCCTCGCGCACGCATGGCATATGCGTCGGCCCACCGATGACCAGCACGGCGGAAAGATCGGGATGCCTTTGTTTTAGCGTTCGGCAAATCTCCAGACTGCGCGCAACTAGCGGATCGATCAACTGATTCAACTGCCCACGAGTTAGGATAAAGGAGGCTTCGGCTTCCTCGCCATTGATGAGAACCCGCTTGTTCAGATCGAGCGAATTGAATGTCACCTGTTCGCTGGTCGAAAGGGCGATCTTAAGTTTCTCGCAGTAAAAAATCCCTGCGCGGTGCATGCCAGAAAACGCGGGGTCGTCGACGGGCCGGCCAAGTTCGCGCGCGAGCTGCGGAAAAACAAGGTTGTCCCACAACAGGCGATCCATGTCGCCGCCGCCGAGCTGATTAATCCCCTCGATGTCGAGCGTATTGAGCCGGCCGCGTTGATTTTGCACAACCACGGCGTCAAACGTGCCGCCGCCGAGGTCGTAAACCAGCCATTTACCGGCGCGCTCGGTCGTGAATCCGTAGCCGAAGGATGCCGCCATCGGCTCCGAGATAAATTCGACGTGCTCCAGCCCGGCAAGCTTGGCTGCCGCTCGCGTGCCCTCGACATGCACGGAGTTAAATTTGGCGGGCGTGCAGAGCACCGCACGGTCAACGACGTGGCCTTTGTTCACCCAGACATCGCCGCCACAGAGGGACAGTGAAATCCGTTCGCTGATTACCAGATACCCTCTGGTTGCCGACACGCTACGCCGATTCCTTTCGCCGCCTTCGCCCAAACCGACCTCAAAAGCTACTACTTCTACTGCGGCTCCGACTGCCCAAGCGCCAAGGAAAAAATCCTCCGGCTGCCTTAGTATCGCCGTGCTTTCAGGAGTGGTCGTTTTTGTGATCTGGCTGCTCAACCAAAATTCGAGCCCTCCGCGAATTCCTGTCCACACACCACCCCCGACAAAATATTCACCTCGGAACGCGACGTCCGACGAATCTGTCCAGATGACCGGCAGAGCCGGCGCCAAATTCTGGGTTTCACACGCCGATCACCTTCGACTTAAACCCATCTACGACGAGCTAAACCGCAGAGAAATCGAAATTAATCAGCGCATCGCTGCACATCACCGCGGCGGTGAAGAAGTTGAGGCCGCCAGACTGGCACTTGACCGCACGAGCGAATCGAGGATCGACTCCTTCAATGCCAAGGTTGATCGCCTCAATTCACAAAATGACATCCTCCAAGCCGCGCTGGAAGATCTCAATCGTGACATTCGCGCCTACAATGAAGATCTCGAGCGCGTCGGCCGGCTCATTCGATAAGTCCTTTGCCTCTTCTCCCTCTTAGGTTACCGCTCAACCCGTATTGCTCAAAACGTCCGCCGCAGAATACATATCGCCATCTCGCGCGCCCAACCCCACCAAGTTATGTGGCAAACCTTTTGGAAGGTTTAATAGTGCAATCGAAATGAAGGTTTTCGCCGAACGTGTCACCTTGTCGGTTTTTGCCGCTGTGAGCTTCACGGGCGTTTTCGGCGTTCTTACGGGTCGCGCTCAAGAGGCCAAACCCGTCTTGCTCTCGCGCACGGGCGGCAACGCGTGGTCGACACCCAAGGAGCTTCAGGCCGCCGCCAAAAACAACCATCCCAAGGCGCTTGCCCAACTCGGCGAGATGCTCCTGCGTGGCAACGCCGATTTTCCCCAGGACGTTCCCCGCGCACTCGCCATGCTCGAGCAAGCCGCGCGTGCCGGCCAAGCCACTGCAGCATTTCGCCTCGGCATGCTGCTCGAAGCCGGCGACAGCGTCGCGCAAGACCAAGTGCGAGCCGTCGATTATTTCCGCGCGGCCGCCGCCGGCGGATCAGCCGAGGCGTTTCGAAATCTCAGCGTGATTTATTCCACCGGCCGCGGAGTGAAGCGGGATTACGCCGAGGCCCTCGCGTGGATCATCCTGGCGAAAAAACGCGGCACCGCCGGCACGGTCGAAGACGAGTTGCGCTCCCACCTCCGTTCCCTCCGCCATCCCGAATGGATCGCGGCGGGTGAAAGCCGCGCGCCCGAGCTCGAACGCGAACTCGCGCAGGGCACCTTGGTGAAATTCCTGCCGCCGCCAGCGTCGTTCGCCGCCGTCGCGACCGCGGCCACGAGCGCAATCGCGGCGCCGGCGATCGAGAAACCCATTCCCCCACCCCGCCCGAAGCCCGAAGGAAAAACCACCGCCACCTTTCCGTTCGACCCGGGCACGTCTCCCGCGCTGCCTCAACCCACGCTGCCGACGTTTGCTCCGATTCCCGGCTTGGCGGACGGCCCGCTCCCCGAAGCGCCCGTCAAACTCGTCATGCCCAGCGGCCGCGCCTTGAGTTGGCCGGGGCTTACCGCTCTCGATGCCGCTGCCGAGGCCGGCAATCCCGATGCGCTTGCCGCGCTCGGACAACTTTACCTCACGGGCCAGCAAGTCCCGACCGACGCCGCGCACGCCATTCCTCTCCTCGAGCGCGGCGCGAAAGCCGGCAGTGCCGATGCCGCCAGCCTGCTCGCCGAACTCTACACGAAAGGTCTGCAGGTGGCGCGCGACGAAAAGAAGGCGTTCACGTTCACGCTCCAAGCCGCGAACGGCGGCGTCCGCACCGCGATCTACAATCTCGGCGCGCTTTACGCGAATGGCAGTGGCACGAAGGCCGACTACACCGAGGCTCTCGCCTGGCTGATCGTGGCGCAGCATTTCAATCTCGATTCCGGCCAGGCCACGCGCATCCGCGACTATCTCACGAAAGCAGATGCGAAGCAGATTCCCGTCGCCGAGCGCCGTGCCGCCGAACGCATCAAGACGATCGACGAAATCCGCGCCAATCTGCCGGCACGGTAAGACGGCGCCGTCCGCCGCGGCCCCATCAGCGGCCGTGTTTCGCCGCTCCACGTCCGCTACATCCGCGCGCCGCGAGTGTTTGCGCGTTGCCGCCGCGCGGGCAAACCGATTTTATCTCCGGTTCGCCCACCATGCCCGCTGTCAATGCCGCCGCATCCCCTCCCCCCGCCCCCCTCACGGCGCGCGAGCCGGTGTTTCATGTGCGGGAACTGCTTCGCGTTTACGGCGAGGGCGAGGCCGCCGTCACCGCGTTGCGCGGCGTCGATCTCGATTTGTTCGCGAGCGAGCTGATCGTGCTGCTCGGCGCATCCGGCAGCGGGAAATCCACGCTGCTCAACCAACTCGGCGGGCTCGATTCGCCCACGAGCGGCACGCTTCATTATCGCGGCTGGGATCTCGGCCATGCCGACGAGAAGGCGCTCACGAATTTCCGCCGCGATGCCGTCGGCTTCGTCTTTCAGGCCTACAATCTCATCCCCAGCCTCACGGCGCGCGAAAACGTCGCACTCATCACGGAAATCTGCGCCGACCCGATGGCGCCTGAGGACGCGCTGCAACTCGTCGGCCTCGCGAGCCGCATGGATCATTTTCCGGCGCAGCTTTCCGGCGGCGAACAGCAGCGCGTCGCGATTGCGCGCGCGATCGCGAAGCGACCGGCCGTGCTCCTCTGCGACGAACCGACGGGCGCGCTCGACGTGCACACCGGCATTACCGTTCTCGAAGCGATCGAGCACATCAACCGTGAACTCGGCACGCTCACGGTGATCATCACCCACAACGCGATTCTCGCCGACATGGCGGACCGCATCTTCAACCTCTCCGACGGCCGAATCATTCAGGCGCGCACCAACACCCAGCGCGGTTCCGTTCGAGATCTCGCTTGGTAATTCGAGGACTTGTCCGCGATGAGCCTCCTCGACCGCAAACTCCTCCGCGATCTCCGCGCGCTGAAGTCGCAGGCGATCGCCGTCGCGCTCGTGATGGCGTGCGGCCTCGCGATGATGATCATGACGCGGTCGCTGATCCTCTCGCTCACCTCGACGCGCGATCGGTATTACGAGGAAAACCGCTTCGCGCATGTCTTCGCGCAGCTGAAACGCGCGCCGAATTCCGTCCGCGATGAACTCGCCGCCATTCCCGGCGTCGCTACGGTCCAAACCGGCATCGCCATTCGCGCCGCACTCGACGTGCCCGGCCTGCCGGAGCCCGCGGTCGGCCTGATCAATGCCCTGCCGGAGCGCGGCGCGCCCCTGCTCAACCTTCCTTATCTTCGCTCCGGCCGCCTGCCGCTCGGGCGCACGACGCGCGGCGAAATCGCCGCCGGCGAAGCGTTCGCCGAGGCGCACCACCTCAAGCCCGGCGACAAAATTTCCGCGGTCCTCAATGGCACGAAACAAACCTTCACGCTTTCCGGCATCGTGCTTTCGCCCGAATTTGTGTTCGAAGCACCCCCGGGCGCCGCGCTCCCCGACAACAAGACCTACGGCGTTTTCTGGATGCCCTATCGCGAACTCGCGACCGCCTTTCAACTCTACGGCGCGTTCAACAATATCGCGCTCACGCTGGCCCCTGGGGCCTCGCCGGGCGAGGTGATCGCCGCGGTCGATCGCATCCTCGCGCCCTACGGCTGTCGTGGCGCCTATGGCCGCGAAAATCACCCCTCGCACCGCCGCGTCGATGACGAGATCCGCGTGCTGCAAGGCCTCTCGATCGCGTTCCCGCTCGTGTTCCTGAGCGTCGCTGCGTTCATGGTTAATTCCGTGATGAGCCGTCAAGTCACGCTCCAGCGTGAACAGATCGCGATGCTCAAGGCGTGCGGCTTCAGCAACGCGCAGGTCGGCGGCCACTATTTCAAATTCGCCCTCGCGATCGTCGTGCTCGGCATCGGACTCGGCACGGCCGGCGGCATAATTCTCGGGGGAAAACTCGTGATCATGTATCACCTGTTTTTCCGTTTTCCGCAGCTCGACTTTGTTCTCGATACGCACGTGCTCGTCGCCGCCGCCTTCGTCAGCGCACTCGCGGCGTTTGTCGGCGTCGCAGGGGCCGTGCGCAAAGCGGTGCGGTTGCCGCCAGCCGAGGCGATGCGACCCGAAGCGCCCGCGAGTTATCGTCCCGCCCTCGTGGAAAAATTTCGTTCGGCCCGCTGGTTCAGCGCCTCCTTTCGCATGGCGTTGCGCAACATCGAGCGTCGGCCGGTGCGGAGTGGCCTGACCTGTCTCGCACTGGCGCTGGCGACCGGAATCCTGATCGTGCCGAATACTTTCCGCGACGGGATCGACTACGTGCTCGGGTTTCAATGGGACATCGTGCAACGGCAAACGGTCACGCTTTCGCTCGTCGAGCCGCAGGCCGGCCGGGCCATCGCTGATTTTCGCCATCTGCCGGGCGTCGTGCTCGCCGAGCCCTTTCGTTTTGTAACGGTCGAACTTCGCTCCGGCCCGATCACGCGCCGGCTGCTGCTCCAAGGCCTGCCCGAGCACGGCACGCTCAACCGCGTGATCAATGCCCGCGCCGAGCAACTCACCCTGCCCGAACGCGGCATCGTGATTTCCGCCAAGCTGGCCGAAGTGCTGCAGGTTCGGCCCGGTGACGAGATCATCGCCAAGGTCCTGGAGGGTTCAGAGCGCGAACTCACCGTGCCGGTCATCGGGCTTGCGGAGGATTTCGCGGGCACCGCCGCCTATATGGAGCGGCACGCCCTCAACCGCCTCCTGCTTGAGGGCGATCGGATTAACGGCGCCCATCTCGCCGTCTCCACCGATCGCTGGGATGATTTTTTGCAGGCCGTGAAAAAAACGCCGCGCGCCGCCGGCTGCGTCATCAAGGATTCGATTCGCGAGGGCTTTCGCAAAACCACCGGCGAGAGCATCGGACTGCTGCAGAAAATGTATATGATGTTCGCGACGATCGTCGCGTTCGGGATTATCTACAACAGCGCGCGGATCTCGCTCTCGGAGCGCGCCCGCGAACTCGCGACGTTACGCGTGCTGGGTTTTACCCGGGGCGAAGTCGGGGCCGTGCTCGTCGGCGAGCTTGTGCTGCTCACGCTCGCGGCGCTGCCGCTTGGCCTCTTGCTCGGGTCCGCCTTTGCGCGCGGCATTATTGTCAGCGTGAACACGGAAACCGTCCGGCTGCCGCTCGTGCTGACCACGGCCAATTACGCGTTTGCCGTGCTCGTCGTCGCGGTCGCTTCGGCGTTGTCGGCGATTTTTGCCGCGCGCAAGCTCGCCGACATCGATCTCGTGAGCGCATTGAAGGCGCTCGATTGAGCCCAGACTTTTTTTCATGAACCCCCCTCCCCCGTCGTCCTCCGCCGCGAAGAAAAACGGCGCGCCGGCCTGGCGCCGCCGTCTGCCCTGGCTCGGCGCCGGCGTCCTCGTCGCTTTAATCGTCGTCGGACTATGGCCGCGCGCCGTGCCCGTGGAAGTGGCGGCAGTTGGGCGCGGGCCGCTGATCGTCACGGTGGATGAGGAGGGAATGACCCGCGTGAAAAATCGTTTTCTTGTGTCCGCACCCGTGGCAGGCCAGCTCCGCCGGGTGGATTGGAAGGCCGGCGCGCCGGTCGAGGCGGGCAAGACCGTGCTCGCGGTGCTCGAAACGAGCGGGGCGGATTTTCTCGATGCGCGGAGCCAGGCGCAGGCCGAGGCGCGCGTGCGCGGCGCAGAGGCGGCGCGCGAAGCCGCGGGCGCCCAAAAAGATCGCGCGACCTCCGCGGCAAAAATGTTCACGACGGATTTCGATCGACTGAAGGCACTCTACGCGAAAAAAGTTTTATCCACGCAGGAGTTCGAAGCGGCCCAAATGCGCGCGGACACGACGTCGCAAGACGCGCGCACGGCCGAGTTCGCGTTGAAGGTGGCGGAGTTCGAATTGGAGCAGGCGCGCGCGCTCCTGACCCGCGGCCTGCCCGGCGGCGGAGCTGAGCCCCTCGTGATTACGTCGCCGGTGAGCGGAAGAATTCTGCGCGTATTTCAGGAAAGTGCGCGCGTGGTGCCGGCGGGCTTTTCGCTCCTCGAAGTCGGCGATCCCACCGATCTTGAGGCCCGCATCGAAGTGCTCTCGCGGGACGGCGTGGCGATCAAGCCGGGCGCACGGGTGATGCTCGAGCAGTGGGGCGGCCCGGAGCCGCTGCAGGCCCGCGTGCGGCTGGTCGAACCGTCGGCGTTCACGAAAATTTCCGCACTGGGCGTCGAGGAGCAGCGCGTTTACGTCGTCGCCGACTTCACCGATCCGATCGAGAAGCGCCCCACCCTCGGTGACAGCTATCGCGTGGAGGCGCGCGTGGTCATTTGGGAAAATGCCAACGCCCTGCGCGCGCCCGCCGGCGGACTATTTCAGCGCGGCGGATCGTGGCAGGCTTTTGCCATCGCGGGCGGACGGGCGCAGTTGCGCACGATTCGCGTTGGCCGAAGCAATGGAATCGAAAGTGAAATTCTCGAAGGCTTGCGCGAAGGCGAGTCGATCGTGGTCTATCCCGGAGACAAAGTTTCCGACGGCACGCGGATCGCCCCTCTTGCGATCGGGGGACGTTAAGCGCGGTTGACGAGCGTGCGGCGCCGCGATTGCCCGCGCCGAGTGAGAGCGAGTTTCGGCTTCCCTGGCCGGCGCACATTGAGGGGGGTGGTTTACGTTGGGACGTTTGACTTGCGGCGTTCCACCGCGAAGCGTCACCCTCCGCAAAAATGCCGCGCTTCCAAGACACCATCGCCGCACTCGCGACGCCTTCCGGCACGTCTGCGATTGCGTTGCTGCGCACGAGCGGAAGGGATGCGGCGAAACTCGCGCAGGAAATTTTCAACGAAACTCCCCCGCCCCGTCTGGCGCGGCATGGTGACTATCAGGCACGCGACGGAGCGTTGCTGGACGACGTCTTGTTCACGTTTTTTCTCGGACCAAATTCCTATACGGGGGAGGACTCCCTTGAGATTTCGTGTCACGGAAATCCGTTCATCGCGCAAAAGATCCTCGAGGATTTGATCGCTCGCGGCTGCCGCCTCGCCGAGCCCGGCGAGTTTACGAAGCGTGCGTTCCTGAATGGCCGCATGGATCTGAGCCAGGCGGAGGCGGTCATGGATTTGATCAGTGCGCGAAGTGAGCGAGCACTTGCGGCCGCGAACCGGCAGCTCCGCGGTTCACTCGGCAAACAGATGACCTCGTTGATCGATCGTTTGCTGAACGTTCTCGCCCACGTGGAAGCCTACCTCGATTTTCCGGAAGAAGATTTGCCGCCCGAGGATCAGGGAGTGATCGCACGTGAACTCGCCGGCCTGAGCAGCGATACTGCTCGTTTGCTCGCGACGGGACATTACGGAGACCTACTCCGCGACGGCATCAAGACGGTGATCGTTGGGGCGCCGAATGTAGGGAAGAGCAGTTTGCTGAACCGGCTCGTCGGCCGCGAGCGGGCTCTCGTTAGCCCTGAACCGGGGACAACGCGCGATTTTATCGAGGAGCGGATTGTTGTCGGACCCCATTGCTTGCGGATCATCGATACCGCTGGGCTCAATTCTTCCCCTGCCCCGTTGGAGAAACTCGGCATGGACAAAACCTGGGAATGCGTCGAACAGGCGGATCTGTTGCTGCTGGTTTTGGACGGTAGCCTCAGCACCGTTTCTCTCCCTGATGGTTTGGCGGAAAAATTGCCATGGAATAAAGTCATAATTGCATTGAATAAAAGTGACTTAGAAAATAATCTGTCGCCCAGAATTATTGAGCTCTACAAAGCCCCCAAAATCTCGGTTTCCGCAATCACGGGCTCAGGTATTGAGCAACTGACCGCCGCCATCATCCAGCACGCCGACCAGTTTCGGAGTGATTTCGAAGGAGACTTTGTCGCGATCAATGCCCGCCATTCCGGGGCGCTTCACATTGCCTCCAGCCTCCTCAGAGAAGCACAAACGAAACTAAGTGATTCATTGCAAATAGAGTTGATGGCAAGCGATTTAAGAGGAGTTTTGGCCGCATACGGCGAGATTACAGGCAAGATCGACAATGAAGCCATGCTGGATCGTTTGTTTGCCACGTTCTGCATTGGAAAATAGACTTCAATAACCTCCCCTCACCTTTCGCTAAATCGCAGTGCAAAGCAGCGAATCACATTTTGACGTTATTGTTTGCGGAGCTGGCCATGCAGGAGTGGAGGCCGCGTTAGCAGCGGCGCGCACGGGAGCGTCTACCCTCTTGCTCACGGGCAACATCGACACGATTGCTCAGATGAGCTGCAACCCGGCGATCGGTGGTCAGGCGAAAGGTCAGATTGTGCGTGAGATAGACGCCCTTGGCGGCGAAATGGCCATCAACACCGATGTGACGGGAATTCAGTTTCGGCTACTGAATGAGACGAAGGGACTGGCCGTCCAGTCGCCGCGTGCTCAATGCGATAAGAAGGCGTATCAATTTCGGTTGAAACACACCTTGGAGCTTCAGCCGAACCTCCAAATCTTCCAAGCGACCGTTACGAGCCTTTTGATTGAGAAGTCCAAAGTAGTTGGGTGTAAAACCAACCTTGATCTCGAATTTCGCTCCAGCGCGCTGATCGTTACCACCGGCACGTTTCTGCGCGGACTGATGCACATCGGTCAGAACAAAAACGAAGGCGGACGGTTAGGGGACTTTACGGCCAAGACGCTTTCGCAAAGCTTAATTGATGCGGGCATCGAATTACGTCGGCTCAAAACGGGCACGCCGCCGCGGCTTTTGGGTCGTAGCATTGATTTCGCCAAAATGGTCGAGCAAAAGGGTGATTCGACGCCGACGTTTTTTGCGTTCCACGACACCCGGGATGATGGCGACTTGTTCCACGTAGAACCATCCAAAGAGAATCGCATTGGTTGGCGGCCCGGATGTGAACAAGTTTCGTGTTGGATGACCTACACCACGGCGGAGACCGCCGACGTCGTGCGTTCAAACTTGCAACTGTCCGCGCTTTACGGCGGCCACATAGAAGGCGTTGGACCAAGGTATTGTCCAAGTATCGAGGACAAATTTGTCCGATTTGCCGAGAAGCCGCGCCACCTACTTTTCCTCGAACCGGAAGGCAGAAACACCAATGAATTCTATGTGAATGGGTTGTCAACAAGTCTGCCGTTCGACGTTCAGCTGCTTATGGTTCACAGTGTTCCAGGCCTCGAACGCGCTGAGATTCTACGGCCGGCCTACGCCGTAGAATATGACTTCGCTCCACCCACCCAGCTATTTCCATCTCTCGAATCCAAGAAGGTCGAAAACCTGTTCTTGGCTGGTCAAATCAACGGAACGTCCGGCTACGAGGAAGCCGCCGCGCAAGGGCTGATCGCGGGCGTAAACGCCGCCAACAAGGTGAGGGGAGCCGAGCCTTTGGTAATCAAACGCCACGAGGCTTACATTGGCGTGCTGATTGACGACCTCGTCTCGAAAGGCACCAACGAGCCGTATCGTATGTTTACTAGCCGCGCCGAACACCGTCTATTATTCAATCACGGCAGCGCCGAGCTCCGGTTGATCGACCATGCTTCAACGCATAAATTACTATCCCAAAATAGAATAAGAAAGATACGCGCTAAGCAGGACAGTGTTTCACATTGGACAGATTTCTTCGAATCAAACAAGGGAAGCGGAGGAACGTGGGGCGAAAACGTCAGGAGGCTTGGAAGAGAAGCCGTTCTACCCGAACTATTTAATAAGGAAACCAAACCGATCCGAGATGAGGTGTTTTATCGCGTGAGCTATCAAGGCTATCTTGCCCGCGAGTTACGCCAAGTTGAGAAGCTGGCCAACGTTGAAAAAATCAAGCTAAGCTATGATATTAACTATCACACTATCAGTGGTCTACGAAAAGAAAGCGCCCAAAAACTCTCTGAGATTCGGCCGAACACTCTGGGGCAGGCGAGCCGAATTAGCGGCGTGAGTCCGGCAGACATCAGCATTCTCATGGTTCTATTGGAGTCGGGTCGTGACCTTCAAGAATGAGTGCCTCTTCGACTGACGCCGAACCCGGCGAGGCGGCAGTTCACACGGAACGTTTCCTCGCAACCATGGCGCGGCGGCGAGAAGCGCTGCAAAAATCCATCGCACCCATCGTTTCCTCCTCGAAAGAAATGGTGTGCGAGTTTGGCAGCGGCCACGGGCATTTTCTCGTCGCCTATGCGGAAGCTAATCCGCTGACCGTCTGCGTGGGCGTCGATCTCGACTCCAACCGCGTCGAACGCGCCCATCGAAAACAAATCCGCGCCAAGGCGACTCGTCTTCATTTCCTCCAAGCCGACGCCAGTCTCTTTCTCGAAATGCTGCCAGACGATGTGAGCTTCAGCCGCGTCTTTATTCTCTTTCCCGATCCTTGGCCAAAAAAGCGGCACCACAAAAACCGCCTTATCCAACCCACCTTCCTCGACAAAGTGCGCCGCCATTCGATGGATCGCACCCGGATTTATTTTCGCACCGATCACACGCCTTATTTTGAGCAAGCGCAGACCATCTTCGCGCGTCACGCCGCTTGGCAGATCGTCGACGAGCCCTGGCCCTTTGAATACGAAACAGTTTTTCAGCGCCGCGCCGCTTCATTTCATTCCCTCATCGCGCGGCAAAGATAGTAACATCATAAGTTGGCTGCGGAATTCCCCGGGCGCCGCTAATTCCAAGCGGGTAGGGCACGGACAGCCGATTTCAGGGGTTGACGGAGGGTAGGGGCTTAGCCTTTCTCTTGTCCCTTTCTCTGCTCGTTCTCGCATCACGAACCCATGTCACGAGTCACTAAACTCGCTCCCATTTTTCTGACCCTCGCTACCGTCCCTTCGGTGCCTGCGAGTGAAGGCGGAGGCGTTTCCACGGCCGCGGAAGCCATTTTTCACATTGGGCCGCTGCCGGTGACGAACAGCATGGTCACAAGTTGGATCGTCGCCGCCGTGCTAATCATCGCTATCCGCATCGCGATCAAGCGTCCGAAACTCATTCCTTCACGCGGTCAGGCCATCGTCGAAAACCTCGTCCAGGGCATTCTCGATCTCATTTCACCAATCGTCGGCCCCAAAGTCGCCAAGCCGGCTTTTCCGCTATTGATCGGGCTCTTCACTTTTATTCTGATCCAAAATTGGAGCGGTCTCTTTCCGGGCGTCGGCACGATTTATATGACCGACCACGAGACCGGCGGCTGGATGGAACTCGTTCGTCCTGCCAACGCTGACATGAATGGCACTCTCGCCCTCGCGGCGGTCGCGTTCATTTGCTGGTTCTATTTCATCATGCGTTACGCCGGCCCCGCGTTCGTGTTTAAGGATATTTTCGGCAACAAGGCGGATAAAAAGGAAACGCCCGCGGTCATCTACTATCCGCTCTTCATTATCTTTTTTGGCGCCGGCCTCATCGAGATCGTTTCGATCGCGTTCCGTCCCATTTCGCTTTCGTTCCGACTTTTCGGCAACGTGTTCGGCGGTGAAAATTTGATGCACGCGATGAGCGGCATGCAGAAGTGGGGTCTGCCCGCGCCGTTCTACTTCCTCGAGCTGCTGATCGGTTTCGTGCAGGCCTTCGTGTTCACGCTGCTTGTCAGCGTTTACATCGGCCTCATCTGCAATCATGGCGATGACCATCACGAACCCGGTCACGACGATCACAAAGAAGCCGCCCATTAGAGAACCGAAACCCTTTCCCGTCGGGACCGTGCCACGCGCGCGGACGGCGGTAATCCAACCAACAAAAGAAAGACACACCACCATGATTAACCTCATTGCTGAAATCACCGGCTCCATTCAGGGCGGTCTCGGCTGCCTCGGCGCCGCAATCGGCGTAGGCCTCGTCGGCTTCAAAGCCGCTGAAGCAGTCGGCCGCAACCCTGGCGCCTCCACGAAGATCCTCGTGCAGGGCATCATCGGCATGGCGCTCGCCGAAGCCGTCGCGTTCTACGCGTTGTTCCTCGGTCGCTAATCCCGTTTGTTCTCACCGCGTCGGCGCCTTGTGCGCTGGCGCGGTCACTTTCACGCTCCCGTCATGCTCTCCAACCTGCTCTTCCTCGCCCAAGCCACTGGCCACGCCGCCGAAGGCGCTGCGCATGCTGAAGCCGCCACTGGCGTCTCCAAGATCATCCAGGATTTCGGCATCAGCTGGCCGTTCTTCCTCGCGCAGGTCGTCAACTTTTCCGTCGTCGCGTTTATCCTCTGGAAGTTCGCTTTCAAGCCGGTCATCGCGACGCTCGACGAGCGCCAAAAGAAAATCGCCGACGGCCTGAAATATGCCGACGAGATGAAGGCGAAGCTCGAGATCACGCAGCAGGAGAGCGCCGCCATTCTCAAGAAGGCATCCATCGAAGCCTCGCGCCTCATCGACGAAGCCCGCAAATCCGCGAAAGAGTTCGTCGACAAGCAGTCGCTCGAAGCCTCCACGAAGGCCGCCGACATTCTCGCGAAGGGTCAGCAAGCGCTCGAACTCGAGCACAAGAAAATGCTCGCCGACGCCCGCACCGAGATCGCCCGCCTCGTCGTCGTTACGACCGAACGCGTGCTCGCGAAGAAACTCTCCGACGCCGATCGCGCCGCTTACAACGACTCCGCCGCGCGCGAACTCTCAAACGTCTAAGTCCGCGCTAAACTTTTCCCGCGACCCGCGATGGCCTCTGGCAAAAAACAAATCCAAGTTCTCTCCCGCCAGTTTTTCAAACTGAGCGTGGTAAACGGCGCACTCTCCGCCGATCGCGTCGCGGGCGTGCTCGAATACATCGAGAAGCACCGCCCCGCGAATATGATGGCCGTGCTCAAGGCCTATCACCGTCTCGTCGCCGCGGAAGTCGCGCGTGGTCAGGCGATCGTCGAGCACGCCGGGGCGATCAATGCTGCGACCCTCGCATCGATCGCCGCCGCGATGACGAAAAAATATGCGCGTCCCGTCACCGCCGTCGCGCGCAAGAACGACGCGCTCCTCGCCGGTCTGCGCATCCGCGTCGGTGACGACACTTACGAATCCTCCGTCGCCGGCCAGCTCGCGGCCCTCGCGGCCGCCGTCTAAATTTTTCCGCCACTTCCGCTGCCACTGTCTTAATCCCCTCCACCTTTTCCGATGAGCACCGTCCTCGACCAAATCGAACAGCAGATCGCCAAGCTCTCCAGCAAGGCCGTCAAAAAGAACACCGGCACCATCCGCACCGTTGCCGACGGCGTCGCCAAAATCGACGGCCTCTCCGACGTAATGTATAACGAGATGGTGCAGTTCCCCGGCGGCGCCATCGGCATCGCGCTCAATCTCGAAGAAGACGAAGTCGGCTGCGTCGTCCTCGGCGACGTTTCAAAGCTAAAGGAAGGCGACGAAGTCCAGACGACCGGCAAGCTCCTCTCCGTGCCCGTCGGCAAAGCGCTGCTTGGCCGCGCGGTCGATGCCCTCGGTAATCCCGTCGACGGCAAAGGCCCGATCGCCGCGACGGAAACCAATCCCGTCGAGAAAATCGCGCCCGGCATCATGGCGCGGAAATCGGTCAACCAGCCCCTCTTCACCGGCATCATGGCGATCGACTCCATGATCCCGATTGGGCGCGGCCAACGCGAACTCATCATCGGTGACCGCGGCACCGGCAAGACTACGATCTGCATCGATACGATCATCAATCAGGCGAAGATCAACAAGGTCGGCCTCGCGAGCGGTGACCCGAAGTTCCGTCCGGTGTATTCGATCTACGTCGCCGTCGGTCAGAAGAATTCCAACATCGTCCGCACGATGTCGGCTCTCGAGCACGCCGGCGCGCTGCAATACACCATCATCGTCGCCGCGCCCGCCGCCGACAATCCCGCCAATCAATACCTCGCGCCGTTCTCCGGTGCCGCGATGGGGGAGTGGTTCATGGAAAATGGCATGGATGCGCTGATCGTTTACGACGATCTCTCGAAGCACGCCGTCGCCTACCGCCAGATTTCGCTGATTCTGAAACGTCCCTCCGGCCGCGAAGCGTATCCCGGCGACGTGTTCTATCTTCACTCCCGCCTCCTCGAGCGCGCCGCACGCCTCGACGGCAAGGGCTCGCTCACCGCGCTGCCGATCATCGAAACGCAAGCGGGCGACGTGTCCGCCTACATTCCGACAAACGTTATCTCGATCACCGACGGCCAAATTTTCCTCGAGACCGATCTTTTCAATCAAGGCATTCGCCCCGCAGTGTCCGTCGGTCTCTCCGTCTCGCGCGTCGGATCTTCCGCGCAGATCAAGGCGACGAAACAGGTCGGTGGTAAACTCAAGGGTGAGCTCGCGCAGTTCCGCGAACTCGCCGCTTTTGCGCAGTTCGGTTCCGATCTCGATGCGAAGACCAAGGCTCAGCTCGAGCGCGGTGGTCGCATCGTCGAACTCTTCAAACAGCCTGCCCTCAGCCCCGCGCCCATCGAGCTGCAAGTTGCCGTGCTCTTCGCGATGCAGAAAAATTTCTTCGACGCCATCGATACGAAGAAGACCGTCGCCGCCGCGGCCTCGCTCAAAGATTTTTTCACCACCCGCAAGGACGCCCTCCTCACCGAAATCCGCACCAAGGCCGCGCTCGACAAAGACCTCGAGGCGAAACTCCAGGCCGCGTGCGACGAGTGGAAGCCAACGTTCGCCGCCTGATTCCCTTCGCGTTTCCGTTCTTCCGCGCTTCCGCGATTAAAAACTAAAACCTCCCGTGGCTTCTACCCGCGATATCCGCCGCCGCATCAAGTCGGTCAAAAACACCCGCCAAATCACCAAGGCGATGGAGTTGGTGGCGGCATCGAAGATGAAGAAGGCGCAGGCCGCCGCGCTTGCCGGTCGTTCCTACGCCGAACTCATGGCGCAGATGCTCGGCGCGCTCGCCACGCGCGTCGAAGAAATGCAGCACCCGTTTCTCGCCAAACGCGAGATTCGCACCCGCGGCATCATTCTCGTGACGTCGGACAAGGGACTTTGCGGTCCGCTCAACACGAACGTCTTCAAGCTCGTCACCGATATCAAGACGCCCGCGAAATACGCCGTCATCGGCCGCAAGGGCGCACAGTTCATCGCGCGCACGAAGCGCGATCTCCTCGCCGATTTCCCGGCGCCTGATCGCACCACCTTCGCCGACGTCAAGGTCGTCGCCGAGTTCATGGTAAAGCAGTTCATGGAAGGCGCTGTCGACACCGTCGAAGTCATCTGGCCGCGCTTCCGCAATACGCTCCTGCAAGTCCCGACGCTGATGCCGCTCCTGCCGCTCACCAGCTTGCAAGACGTCCTCGCCGACCTTCGCTCCGACGCCGGCATCACTGCCCCCACGGCCGAGGCCACGGCAACGGAAACTCAGATGCTCTTCGAGCCCGACGCCTCCACCGTCCTCGAAGCGCTCCTCCCGCTTTACGTTAACCGCGAAATTTACCAGCACGCGATCGACGCGAAAGCGTCCGAGCACAGCGCGCGCATGGTCGCGATGAAGACCGCCAAGGACAACGCCACAAAACTCCTCGGCGAGCTCACCCTCGAATATAACAAGGCCCGTCAGGCCGGCATCACGCAGGAAATCCTCGAAATCGCCGCCGCGCAGTTCGCCGCTTAAAATTTTTCAAACCCTCCTCGCTGCAATTTTTCCCACGCACCTTTCCAAATGAGCAACACCGGCAAAATCGTCCAAGTCATCGGCCCAGTCGTTGACGTCCAGTTCGCGGAAAACGCCATCCCGCCCATCTATCAGGCGCTCACGATCGACTTCACGGTCAGCGGCAAAAAGGAATCGCTCACACTTGAGATCCAGCAACATCTCGGCGGGGGCGTGGCTCGCGCCATCGCGATGTCCTCCTCCGAAGGCCTCGTGCGTGGCATGCCGGTCATCGACACCGGCGCCCCGATCATGGTGCCCGTCGGCGCCGGCGTGCTCGGCCGCATCTTCGACGTCACGGGCAACGCCGTGGATGGCAAGGGTCCGGTCACTTTCGAGAAAAAATATCCGATTCACCGTCCCGCCCCCACGCTCACCGAGCAAAACACCACGGCTGAAATCCTTGAGACCGGCATCAAGGTCATCGATCTGATCTGCCCGTTCATCAAGGGCGGCAAGGCTGGTGCGTTCGGCGGCGCCGGCGTCGGCAAGACCGTCGTCATTCTCGAACTCATCAACAACATCGCGAAGGCGCACGGCGGTATGTCCGTGTTCGCCGGAGTCGGTGAGCGTTCCCGCGAAGGAAACGATCTCTATCACGAAATGTCCGAGGCGGGCGTCATCGACCAAAAAGATCTCAGCAAGTCGAAGGTCGCGCTCGTGTTCGGCCAGATGAACGAGCCGCCGGGCGCCCGCATGCGCGTCGCGCTTTCCGCGCTCGCGATGACGGAATATTTCCGCGACGAGAAAAACCAGGACGTGCTCCTCTTCGTCGACAATATCTTCCGCTTCTCGCAAGCCGGCTCCGAAGTGTCCGCGCTCCTCGGCCGCTCGCCGTCCGCCGTCGGTTATCAGCCGACCCTCTCCAACGAAATGGGCCTCCTTCAAGAGCGCATCACCTCGACGAAGAAGGGCTCCATCACTTCCGTGCAAGCCGTCTACGTGCCCGCGGACGATCTCACCGACCCGGCGCCGGCGAACACCTTCGCGCACTTGGACTCGACGATCGTGCTCGAGCGTTCCATCGCCGAACTCGGCATTTATCCCGCGGTTGATCCGCTCGCTTCCGTCTCGAAGGCGCTCCAGGCCGACATCGTCGGTGAAGAGCACTACAAGGTCGCCCGCGAAGTGCAGCGCGTCCTCCAGCGCTACAAGGATCTCCAGGACATCATCGCAATTCTCGGCCTCGACGAACTTTCGCCCGAGGACAAGCAGACCGTTTATCGCGCGCGCAAGATTCAGCGTCTCCTTTCGCAACCGTTCGCGGTCGCCGAAGTGTTCACCGGCACGCCCGGCAAATACGTTCCGGTCAAAGAAACCGTTCGCGGCTTCAAGATGATCCTCGACGGCGAACTCGATCACATTGCCGAGGGCGACTTCTACATGAAGGGTGGCATCGACGAGGTGATCGCCGCCGCCGCGAAGAAATAATCGGCCATGTCGCTCACCCTCGAAATCGTCACGCCCGATGCCCGGGTGTATTCTGACACCATCGACTCCGTCGTCATCCCAACCGTCGAAGGTGAAGTCGGGATCTTGCCGGGCCACATCGCACTGCTCACGCAGGTCGCAGACGGTGAGCTCCGTGTGACGAAAGGCAGCGAAACCATTTGGCTCGCCGTCGGCGGCGGCTTCGCCGAAATCGGCGACGATCGCGTCCGCGTGCTCGCCGAGCGCGCAATCACCGAAGAAAAAATTGACGAAGGCGCGGTCGAAGCCGCGTTGAAGCGCGCCGAGCAACAGATTGCTGACGCCAAACACGCCGATCCCGCGGAGTTCGAACACTTGCAAAGCATGATCCGCTTCGCCGGCGTGCAACTTGCGGTCAAACGCCGCCGTCGCTAACCGGCGCACCCCCTCGGTGAGAACTCTCCTCGCGCATCCTTCGGTTGGCCTCTGGCCTTCGTTTGGCTGCTAGGGGATTGCTTTATCGCGATTCATCGTTGTTTCACCATCGATAAACTTGCTCACCCACTGAAACTGAGTCTCATTAGAAGCGTCACCCATCTCGAATGAGCCGTTCGCCGCATGCCGCCCATCTGCCGCTCTGCCAGCTTCCCGCTGGCGCGCTCGGCCGCGTCTGCGCGCTCACGGGCGATGCGGAATTTTGCCAGCGCGTCCGCGAAATGGGTTTCGGCGAGACGACCTTCGTCACAAAAATCTCCGGCCACGGCCCGATCGTCTGCGAAGTTAACGGCAATCGCATCGCGCTGAGCCACAGCGCCGCGATGCTCATCCAAGTCGAGCAGCTCGCCCGGCGCTAAACGCCGCCGCGATGTCCGCGACCATCAAGCTCTCCGAACTCGCCGTCGGCACCTCCGCCGTCGTCCGCGCGTTTCCCAAGGCTGGCTCGGCTTTCATCCGTCTGCGCGAGATGGGCCTGCTCGCCGGCACCAGCGTGACGCTCGTCCGCACCGCGCCTCTCGGCGACCCGCTGGAGATTAAGGTGCGCGGCTATCATCTCACGCTCCGCAAGAGCGACGCCGAGCACGTGCTCGTCGAACCCGCGCCCTGACATGGCCCTGCCGTCGCACTTCACCCATTCGTCCGCCCCGACGTCGACGCGTCAGCCGATCTATGCGCTCGTCGGAAATCCAAACTGCGGAAAGAGCACGCTTTTCAACGCACTCACCGGCCTGAAACAAAAGGTCGGCAATTATCCGGGCGTCACCGTCGAAAAAAAAATCGGCACCGCTTACTCGCAGCACGGCCAGCCGATCACCGTAATTGATTTACCGGGCACGTATTCCCTCGCGGCCCGCTCGCCCGACGAAGCCGTCACCCGTGACGTGCTGCTCGGCCGCCGCCTCGATACGCCGCAGCCCGATCGCATCCTCTGCATCGTCGACGCCACCAATCTCGAACGAAACCTCTACCTCGTTCACCAGATTCTCGATCTCGGCCGGCCGGTCATCGTCGTCCTCAACATGATGGACCTGGCCGCGAGCGCCGGGCTTAACATCCGTGTCGCACGGCTCGAACACGAACTCGGCATTCCCGTGATCGCGTGCGAAGCCTACAACGGCAAAGGCGTGATCGATCTCAAGCTCGCGATGAGCCGCGCCGATCTGCCACTCTCGCGTCACGCGTGGGATGTTCCCGCCCCGATCGCACCGGCCGTCGCGGAAATCCAGGCCTCGCTCTCCGCCAACGACGGAAAGTCGCCACTCATCGCCCGCGCAGAGGCGCTGCTGCTCCTCACCGATCAAGACAGCGTGCGCGTCGCGGGATCGACGCCGCTGCATCCGCGCACCCAGGAAATTCTATCCGGCTGGCAAAAACGTTGGGAAGGCGAGGGGACCGACTGGGCGGGCACGCTCGTCAACTCGCGCTACGACGCGATCGGCCGCATCGCTTCCGAGGTGGTGCTGCGCGCCGGCGTTGTCGGCCCGACGCCGTCCGACAAAATCGACGCCGTCGTCACGCACAGCGTCTGGGGCTGGCTCGTGCTCGCCTCCGTGATGACGCTGCTCTTTCTCAGCATCTTTGAGTTCGCCGAAGTGCCGAAAGATTGGATCGGTGGTGGGGTTGCCGCGCTTGCCAACGGAGTGAATCACGCGATGCCACCCGGTGATCTTCGTGATTTGATCACGGACGGCGCCATTGTGGGGGTGGGCAGCGTGCTCGCGTTTCTACCGCAGATTTTGATTTTGTTTTTCTTCATCGGACTGCTCGAAGACACCGGCTACATGGCTCGCGCCGCCTTCATCATGGACCGCTTGATGAGCCGCGTCGGCCTCAACGGGAAAAGTTTCATCCCGCTCCTCAGCTCCTACGCGTGCGCCATCCCCGGCATCATGGCCACGCGCACGATCGAGAATCCCAAGGACCGCCTCGTCACGATTCTCGTCGCGCCGTTGATGAGCTGTTCCGCCCGCCTGCCCGTTTATCTCCTGATGATCGCTGCGCTGATGCCCGGCGATCGCGTTTCGATCGTCGCCAAGGTCGGGCTCATGCTGACGATGTATGCCCTCGGCACTGTCGGCGCGTTCGGCTTCGCCTGGCTGTTCAAGCGCACACTGCTCAAAGGCGAACCGCCCGCGATGATCATGGAGCTGCCGCCGTATCGGCTGCCGCGCCTCAAGGACGTCGCGATTCACATGATCGAGCGGGCGTGGATTTTCGTGCGTCGCGCGGGCACCGTGATCCTCGGCATCAGTATCGTGCTGTGGTTTCTCGCCAGCTATCCCAAAGCGCCCGCCGATGCCACGCACGCGCAACAACTCGCACAAAGTTTCGCCGGCCGCGCCGGCCACGCCCTCGAGCCAATCATCAAGCCTCTCGGCTTCGACTGGCGCATCGGCATCAGTCTTATCAGCTCATTCGCGGCGCGCGAGATGTTCGTGAGTTCCACCGCCGTCGTCTTTAACGTGGAAAAATCGTCCGACAACCAGAGCGAGGACATCGCCCCGTTGCGCGACGTCCTCCGCGCCGCACGCTGGCCCGATGGACGCGCCCTCTTCACGCCGCTCGTATGCCTCACGTTGATGGTGTTTTATGTCTTCGCGATGCAGTGCGTCAGCACCATCGCCGTCGTCCGGCGCGAGACCAACGGCTGGAAATGGCCCGCCTTTCAAACGCTCTACATGACTGGCACCGCGTGGATTCTCTCCTTCATTCTCTATCAGACCGGGCGCGCGCTCGGGTTCTGACATGACCGCTGAAATCCAAACGCTCCTCGCCCTCGCCCTCGTCGCCCTCGCCGCGACCTGGCTGATCCTCCGCGCACTCGCGAAACGCAAACAGCCCGGCTGCGGCGGCGACTGCGGCTGTCCCGCCTCCGCGATCAAGCTAAAGCCCAAGTCCTAACGCCCCCCGCGCGAACGGTTTTCTTTCGTGTGTTTCGTGGGTTTCGTGGACAAAAATTCAACCCCATGGAAGTCATCATCCGCGACAACGCCGACGTCGGCTGCGTGCTCGGCGCAAAAATCATCGCCCGCGTCGTGCGCGAAAAGCCCGAGGCCGTCCTCGGCCTCGCCACCGGCCGCACGCCGCTGCGTCTCTACCAGGAGCTGATTCGTCAGCATCGCGAGGAGGGCCTCGACTTCAGTCGCGTCACGACTTTCAACCTCGACGAATACGTCGGCCTCGCCGCGTCGAACGATCAGTCCTACCGGTATTTCATGCGGGAAAATCTTTTTCGCCACCTCAACATCGATCCGCAGCGCACGCACGTCCCCGACGGCACCGCGTCCGATCTCCACGCCGAGTGCCGCGGCTACGAACAGCGCATCATCGACGCCGGCGGCATTGATCTGCAACTTCTCGGGCTCGGTCGCAACGGCCACATCGGCTTCAACGAGCCCACCGGTTCGCTCCGCTCCCGCACGTGGGTGAAAATTCTTTCCGAGCAAACGCTCAAGGATAACAGCGCCGTCTTCGGCTCGTTCGAAGGCATGCCAAAGCACGCGCTCTCGATGGGCATCGGCACCATTATCGACGCCCGCCGCATTTTGTTGCTCGCCTTCGGTCCGGCCAAAGTCCGCGCCGTCGAACACATGGTCGAAGGCCCGCTCTCGGCAATTTGTCCCGGCTCAGCGTTGCAACAGCACCCACGCACCACGGTGATTCTCGACGAAAGTGCCGCGGCCGGCCTGAACTACGCCGACCACTACCGCTGGATCGACAGACACAAGCTCGCTTGGCAGAAGCACGACTGAGCTCGCATCAGGCCGTCGCGGGGATCGTCGCATTCCGCGTCCGCGCGATCGGCAGCACCGCGAGCGCCGCGATCAGGCACAGCGCACCCGCGCTGATGAACGCCCACGCGTAACTTCCCAAACTGGTGCGCAACGCACCCGCTGCGTAAGCCGCGAACGCCGCGCCTAGCTGGTGGCTCGCGACCACCCACCCGAACACGATGCTCGCCTTCTCGCGCCCGAATACATCCGCCGTGAGTCGCACCGTCGGCGGCACCGTGGCAATCCAGTCGAGCCCGTAGAACACCGCGAAGACGCCGAGGCCCGCCGTCGGCCCCAGCAGCGCGTGCGGCAAAAACATCAGGGACAACCCGCGCAGCCCGTAATAACCAAAGAGGAGGTAGCGGCAATTGTAGCGATCGCTCAGCCAGCCCGACGCCGGCGTCCCGACGAGATCGAAAAGCCCCATCATTGCCAGCAGTCCCGCCGCGCGCACCTCGGGAATGCCGCAGTCAAACGCCGCCGAAATGAGATGCGTGCCGATCAGCCCGTTCGTGCTCGCTCCACACACAAAAAACGATCCGGCAAGCAGCCAAAAATCCCGCACCCGCACGGCCTCAGCCAGCACCCTGAGCGCTCGCTGCGCGGGATTTCCCACCGCCATCGCGGGCTTCGCTCCGTCCGGCGCGCCGCTCTCGCCAAACGGCCGTAGTCCTACGTCGCGCGGATCATCGCGCATGAAAAACCAAATCACCGGTGTCACCGCTGCCGTCGCGAGCGCCACGATGAGCGGCGCCGCGCGCCAGTTATTTTGGGCGGTTACCGCCGTCGCGAGCGCCGGCAGAAAAATCAACTGTCCCGTCGCCGTGCTCGCTGTGAGTGCTCCCATCACGAGCCCGCGACGCTCGGTGAACCACCGGTTCGCCACCGCCGCTCCGAGCACCGTGGCCGCGAGTCCCGACCCTGCTCCAACCACAAAACCCCACAAGACCACGAACTCCCAGTAATGCGTCGCCTTCGTCGACAGCCCGTAACCCGCGCTCAAGAGTAGCATCCCCGCGATCATCGTGCGCCGCAAACCGAAGCGTTGATAAAGCGCCGCCGCAAACGGTCCGATCAACCCGTAAAGAAAAATATTGATCGAAACGATCGATGACACCTTGGCGCGACTCCACTGAAACTCGTTGCCGAACGGCAGCAGGATCACCCCGGAGGTCGCGCGTGCTCCCGCCGCGGCCAGCAGCGTGATAAACGCCACGCCCGCGACGATCCACGCGTAATGGAGTTTGCCGCTGACGGATTTCGTCTCGCCCGCTGGAGTCATGCTTCGGCCACGAAACTGCACACGCCGTCCGCCCCCACAAGCGGCTCCGCCGCTGTGCCCGTCAAATGATGCAGCGCTGTCACGCCCGCGGCGGCCGCACTTCGCTCATCAACTCAACCACGTTGCCTTCCGGATCACGCACCGCCGCCATCCACAGCTCGTGGTCCGGCATCTTCGCAATCAGGCGCGGCTGGCTCGCCGCCTCGGCGCCGCGCGCCACAATCGCTGCGTGGGCCGAGGCAATGTCCGCCACGTTGAAATAGAGAATGGAATTCTTGCCGACCGTGCCGGCGCCCTGCGGCGTCGTGAGCATGATCCGCACGGTGCCCGCCGCGAGAAACGCCAGGTTCGGTCCCGCGGCAAAAAGAAATTTCAACCCGAGCACGTCCCGGTAAAACACCGTCGCCTTCCCCACATCGCCCACCACGATCGCGATCTGGCCGATTTCGGAAACACCAGCGAAGAGGGCAGGGGAGTTCATCCCCGTTTCTTACGTCCCGCGCTTGTTGCCGTAAAGTTCGATGTGCAGCCGGTGGGCGTAGCGATAGCCGCGGGTTTTGCAGAGTTCACCCAGCCACCCGGCCCGGTCGCGCATTTTTTCCAGCGTCGTCGCCTCGGGCATCAGGAGCACCTTGTGCCGTGGAATCTCGCGGTGGAGTGCCGCGAGCATGTGCTCGAGTTCATCCACGTCCTCCGGCTTCGCCACGACAAATTTAAATTGATAAGGATAAGCGTCGACCCACGCGCGCACCACGTCGGGCTGCCAGCGCGTCGCCTCGTGTTTCTTCCGCCACGTGGCATGCGCCACGGGATCAGGGGCCGAATTGAGCAGCTTCGGCGACAACGACGCCAAATCGCACGCGATGCCGTCCGGCTTCACCGTCACCGCCGTCTCGATCGTGATGTGGCGACCGGTATTTTTCAACGCGGCGGCCAGCGCCGCCATTTCCTTGGCGATCATCGGCTCGCCGCCCGTAAGGACGACGTGCCGCGCGTTGCCGTGCTCTTCGACCGCTGCCACGATCTGCGCAACGGAGCGCGGCTCGCCCTCGGGATTCCACGACGCGTAAGGCGTGTCGCACCACGCGCAGCGAAGATTGCAGCCACTCGTCCGCACAAAGACCGACGGCACGCCCGTGAGCTCACCCTCGCCCTGCAACGAATAGAAAATTTCAGAAATCAGCATGGTTCGAGAGCGGTCTAATGTGTCCTATTGGACCTATGCTACCGGCTTCGGCGGCAACGGAGCCTTCGAGGCATACCCCGTCGGATCGGGCACGCCTGCCTGCAGAAACGCCTCGCGGCGCTCCACACAGGTGCCGCACGTGCCACAGTGAATCGCCCCGCCCTTGTAGCACGACCACGTGCGCGCGAAATCCACCCCGAGCTTCGCGCCCGCCGCCGCGATCTCGCCCTTCGTCATCGCGATGAAGGGTCGCAGGAGTTTGACGCCGGCATACGTGCCCAGCCGCATCGCCTCGCCCATGGCACGCATGAAATCCTCCCGGCAGTCCGGATAAATCGCGTGGTCGCCGCCATGCGCCGCGATCACGAGGCCCTCCGCCTCGACGCTCTCCGCAAACCCACACGCGATCGACAGCATGATCGCGTTGCGAAACGGCACCACGGTCTGCTTCATGATTTTTTCCTCGTAGTGCCCATCGGGAATCGCGCCGCCGCTTTTCAAAAGATCCGATGCGAACATCCGCTCCACAAAATCGAGCCGCACCGTCTCGTGGCGGACGCCCAGCGTCGCGGCCTGCTTGGCCGCGAACGGGAGTTCGCGGTGATTGTGCTTCGCCCCGTAGTCGAAACTGATCGCGGCGACCACGGCATGCTCCCGCCCCGCCCAGTGGAGCGCGGTCACCGAATCCATCCCGCCGGAGCAGAGCACGACAACTCTCATTGAGCTTCATGGCCGCAAAAAAGCGCAGAAAGCGCAAAAAGAATCCCCGCTTGGTTCGCCCGCTTTTTTGAATGTTTGGATTCTTGCGCCTTCTGCGCCTTTTTGCGCCAGTCTTCCGATGCTGATTCTCCACGACCCGCAGTGCGCCGATTACGGCTCTTCGATGCGACCCGAGCAGCCCGCCCGGGTCACGCGCACCGCCGAGCATCTGCGCGCGACGCAGCCCGGCTGGTCGTGGAAAATCCCCGGCACGTCCGTCACGGACGAAACGCTGCTCCTCGCTCACACGCCCACCCACGTGAAGCGCCTCGACGTCGCGCGCGATTTCGACGACGACACGCCTTATTTCCCCGGTATTGCCGCGCATGCCCGTCGCGCGGTCAGCGCCGCGCTCGAGGCGGCCCGGCATGCGCTCACCGCGCGCGAGCCGGTCTTCTCACTCCTGCGCCCGCCGGGGCATCACGCGACCGCCGGACAAGCGATGGGGTTTTGCTACCTCAACCAAATCGCGATCGCCGCCCTCGCTGCGCATCATCAACTCGCCGCCAAACGCGTGGCCGTCTGGGATCCGGATGCCCATCACGGCAACGGCACCGAAGCCATCCTCCACGCCCACACGTCGGCCGGCGCGACGCCGGGGGCGTTTTTCTTCGCTTCGGTCCACCAATCGCCCGGCTACCCGGGCACCGGCACCCGCGATCTCGGGCCGCACATTCGCAACTGGCCCATCGCGCCCCACACGCCCCGCGCCGCGCACATGGCCGCCCTGCGCGCCTCGCTCGACGCCGTGGTCGCGTTCCAACCCGATCTCATCCTCGTCTCCGCCGGGTTCGACGCCTACGCCCGCGATCCCATCACGGCCCTGACGCTCGAGCGCGACGATTTTGCCACGCTCGGCCACTGGCTCGCCGAAATCCGCGCCCGCCACGCCATTCCCTCCGCCGCGGTCCTCGAAGGCGGCTATAGCGATGACCTTCCTTTGTTGATTGAAGCCTTCCTCGCGGCGTGGGACAAAACTCCCTGAACACCGCATGATTTCACGCTTCATTCCGTCGCAGCTTCGCCGTTTGCTTGGCGTGAAAGTGACCAACCGCCCGCCCGTTTTTCAGCTGCTCGATCAAGCCGATTCGCTCGCGCCGCTCCTCGCGGCGCTCGAACGCGTGGACGAAGTCTCCCTCGATACCGAGGCGGACAACATGTATCACTACAAGACGCGCGTCTGCCTGCTCCAGTTTTTGGTCGGCCAGGATGTCTACCTCGTCGACGTGCTCGCGCCCGGGATGAAACTCGAGCCGCTCTGGCGGGTGCTTGCGAAGAAGCATCTCATCATGCACGGCAGCGATTTCGATCTGCGCCTGCTCCACGATCTCTGCGGCTTCCGGCCCAAAAGCATTTTCGACACGATGCTGGCCGCGCAGCTCCTCGGCCGCCAGCGCATCGGCCTCGGCTCCCTCCTCGAGGATCACTTCGGCGTCGCCGTCGACAAGTCCGGCCAGAAAGCCAACTGGTCGCAACGGCCCATCACCCCGAAGCTGCTCAACTACGCCGCGCTCGACGTCTGGCACCTCCCCGCGCTGCGCGACATACTCCTGAAAGAACTCACCAAGCTCAACCGGCTGGCGTGGCTCGAACAGCAATGCCGCGCGCAAATCGAAACGGGCTCGACCGGCTTCGCCCCCGCGACCGACAACGACTGGCGCATCGGCCGCAGCGAGCGTCTCCGCGGCGCTGGCCTCGGCGTGCTCCACGCCGTCTGGCACTGGCGCGAGTCGCAGGCCCAGCGCCTCGACACCCCGCCATTTAAAGTCTGCGGCAACGCCCTCCTGATCAAAATCGTCGAAGCCGCCGAGCAAGGCGCGGGTGAATCAGAGCTGCTCGCCAACATCCATCTCGGCCGTCGCCACGATCGCCTCGCCCCCTCGCTCGCCGCGGCCATTCGTGCCGGCCTCGAACGCGATCCCAAGACGCTCCCGCGCCGCCCCGGCCGCGATCCCAATCACGTCTCGCTGACCCAAGCCGAAATCGAACTCCAAGATCGCATCAAGGCCGACCGCGACCGCGTCGCGCAAAAACTCGGCTTCGAGCCCACGCTCATCGCCAACCGCTCCCAGCTCGCCCAAATTGCCCGCGCCCCGAATAAAATCGGCGAGTTGTTGCTCCCGTGGCAGGCCGCCCTCCTCCAGCAGGAGCCGACCTTGAAAAATCTTTGATCGCCCCGCCCGGACAGAGCGGAATTACCGCGATCCTGCTCTTGCGAAACTTTCCCCCGCGGCCCAGCGTCCTCCTCCCGTCCCCATGAAAACGAAACTTATCCTCGCCGCGGGCCTCTTCGTCACCGCGCTTTTCGCCACCGGCTGCGCGACCCGCGTGACCGCGAGTGGCGGCCGTGAAACCAATCTCCTCGGCGGCGCCATGACGGTCGCGACCGATTCGTTCCAGCCCACCACGCCTGCCACGCTCGACGCCGACCTCTCGAAGCTCGCCAGCGCCGGCAATCCCAGCGGAAAGAAAGTCTCCCTCTTCTGGGGCTTGATCACGCTCCACGACTATTGATCGGGAGCGCCGGGGCCCACCCGCGCTCCCACCGACCTCCAGCCCCGCCGGCCTCGCGCCCGCGGGGTTTTTCTTTGCGCCCCCACGCCATTGCGTGAGCCTTGCGCCGGTTCGTCTTCATGTCGTCCGGCAATCACAACCTCGCCCGCCACCTCGCGCTCATGGCCGCCGCACAGCCCGGCACACCCGCGCTGAAAATTCCCCGCGGCCGCACGCCGGCCGGCGCCATCGATTACCTCACGCTCACGTTCGCCGAGCTCGACGCCGAGGTCGCGGCGTGGGCCGCGCGTCTCGCCACCGCTGGGGTGCAACGCGGCGATCGCACGCTGGTCATGGTGCGACAAGGTCTGCCGCTCATCGCGTCCGCCTTCGCGCTCTTCCGTCTCGGCGCCGTCCCCGTCGTCATCGACCCCGGCATGGGCCTGAAAAATTTCCTGGCCTGCGTCGCGCGCTCCCGCGCGCGCGCTCTCGTCGGGATACCGTTCGCGCGTCTCGTCAGCCATGTTTTCCGCTCGGCGTTTTCGACCGTGAAAATCCGCGTCCCCGCCCGCAGCTCCGTCACCGCGCGCCTGACCCATCGAAACTCGCGCCTCGTTTCGAGCGAAGCCACCGGCCTGCCCAATGAAAAATCAGAAACCGCCGGGTGCGCCACCGACGAGTTGGCCGCGATCCTTTTCACCAGCGGGTCGACGGGCGCGCCCAAGGGCGTCTGCTACGAACACGGCATGTTCGAGGCTCAGGTCCGCCTCATTCGCGACACCTACGCCATCGCCCCCGGCGAAATCGATCTGCCGCTGCTACCCATCTTCGCGCTTTTCAATCCGGCGCTGGGCATGACGACCATCGTCCCCGAAATCGATCCGCGCCGCCCCGCCGAGGTCGACCCTGTTAAAATCGTCCAGGCGATCCGCCAGGAAAACGTCACCAACTCCTTCGGTTCGCCCACACTGTGGAAAAAAATCGGCGACCATTGCGTCGAACACAAAATCGCCCTGCCCTCCCTTCGCCGCGTGCTCTGCGCCGGCGCCCCCGTTCCCTCCGCGCTCTGGCAGAACTCCGCCGGATTTCTGCCCAACGGAAAACTCCACAGCCCCTACGGCGCCACCGAAGCGTTGCCGGTCGCCTCGGTCTCCGCCGACGAAATTGATTTTACCTCCGTCCGCGGGGCGTGTGTCGGCCGCGCCGTTCGTGAGATCGAACTCAAGATCATCGCCATCACCGACACCCCGATCTCCCACTTGGCTGACGCGCCCGAACTTCCGCGCGGCGAAATCGGCGAGGTCATCGTCCGCGGCCCGGTCGTCACCCGAACCTACGATGCGCTTCCCGACGCCACTCTCGCGGCGAAAATCTCGGACGGCAGCACGATCTGGCATCGGATGGGCGATTGCGGCTACCTCGACGCGGACGACCGCCTCTGGTTTTCCGGGCGCAAGGCCGAACGCGTCGAGACGCCCTTCGGCACGCTGCATACGGAACCGTGCGAACAGGTTTTCCGTGCCCACCCGCGAGTGATCCGCTGCGCGCTCGTTGGGCTCGGACCGCGCGACCAGCAACGCCCCGCCATCGTCGCCGAGGCCGAGGTGAAAGACTCCACGGATTCCCGCAACTTCGCCCGCGAACTCCGCGCGCTCGCCCTCGCGCATCCTCACACCGCCCCCATCAAGACGTTTTACTTTCACCCGCGCTTTCCCGTCGACGTCCGCCACAACGCCAAAATCCACCGCCTCACGCTCGCGCAATGGGCCGCATCCGCGAAAGGCTACGAAAGCGATCCGAAACGATGAGCGTCCTCGTCACGGGTGGCACTGGCTTTCTTGGCCGCCGCATCGTCGAGCGCCTGCTCGCTGAGGGCCGAAGCGTGACCGTGCTCGCGCGCAATCCCGCCCCGGAACTTGAGGCCCGCGGTGTCCGCTTCATCCGCACTTCCCTCGACGACCCCGCTGCCGTTCGCGCGGCGTGCATCGGCATCGAAACCGTTTTTCACACCGCCGCGAAAGTCGGCGTGTGGGGCCGCTACGACGACTTTTTCCGCACGAACGTCCTCGGCACCCGCGCGCTCCTCGAGGGCTGCCGCACGCAGGGCGTGCAGCGCCTCATCTACACAAGCACGCCCAGTGTCGTCTACAACGGCCACGATCTCGCCGGCCCGGATGAATCACTCCCGCTGACGACAAATTGCCCGAGTCCCTATCCACTCACGAAGGCAATTGCCGAGCGTGAAGTCCTCGCCGCCAACACCGTTGACCCTCACGTAGGTCTCCAAACGGTGGCCCTCCGCCCGCATCTCATTTGGGGCCTCGGCGATCCGCATCTGGTGCCGCGCGTGCTCGAGCGCGCCCGCGCCGGCCGCCTCCGTATTGTCGGCACTGGGCAGAACCGGGTGGACATGGTCCACGTCGAAAACGCCGTCGAGGCCCACCTCCTCGCTGAGCGCGCGCTCACCCCGGCCAACTCACCCGCCGCGGGTCGCGCCTACTTCATCACCAACGGCGAACCCGTCGTCCTCTGGAATTGGATCAACGAGCTCCTGCGCGCGCTCGGTGAACCACCCGTGACGAAAAAAATCTCCCTCGACGCCGCCTCCGCCGTCGGTGCAATCTGCGAAGCCCTCTGGCGCGTGCTGCCGGTCCGCACCGAACCACCGATGACGCGCTTCATCGCCGCCGAGCTCGCGAAGGATCACTGGTTCGACATCTCCGCCGCTCGCCGTGATCTCGGCTACACGCCGCGCATCAGCATGGCCGCCGGCACCGCCGAGCTAATTGAGTCACTGCGAAAAGCCTCCCGCTAATCACGCGAATCAACGCGAATGCTCGGAGCGTGTTTTCTATTCGCGCCGATTCGCGTAATTCGCGGGTAACTCAGCCTCTTTGCCGCACCGCTTCGAACAGCGTGATGATCGTCGCCATGGCGACGTTCAGCGAATCGGCCTGGCCGGCCATCGGAATGCGCACCGGCAGGTCGCAATTTTTCAGCCAGAACTCGCTCAAGCCGTATTGCTCGCTCCCCATCACGATCGCCAGCGGGCCGCGGAGATTCGCCTCGGAATAAATCTTTTCCGCCGCAGGCGTTGTCGCGATGGCGCGCACTTTTTTTTCCTGCAGCCAGGCCCGGACGCGCGTGCTTTCCTCAACCACGAGCGGCACGGAGAACAACACTCCCGTCGAGGCGCGCACGACATTCGGATTAAAAATATCCGTCACCGGATCGCACACGATCACGGCGTCGCAGCCCGCGGCGTCCGCGCTGCGTAAAATCGTGCCGAGATTTCCCGGTTTCTCGATCGCCTCGACCACGAGTAAGAAGGGCTCCGCTGGCAGCACGAGATCGGCGAGGGCGCGCTGCCACTGCGGCGCCACCGCGAGCAGGCCGTCCGGCCGCTCCCGATAGGCGACCTTCGCGAAGGTGTCCTTCGTCAACTCGAACACGGCCGCGCCCGCCACCCGTGCCTGCTCAATCAGCGCCGGCTCGTTTTCGCCCAGGAACCACTCCGGCGAAAAATAAATTTCCGTCAGCGCGACGTGTTTCTCCAGCGCGCGCCGAATTTCGCGATAACCCTCGACGAGAAACACACCCGCTGCGTCGCGCGGCCGCCGATCGCGCAGCTTCACGAGCTGTTTGACGCGCGGATTCTGCAGGCTGGTGATCTTTTCGACGGCCATTTCTTCGACAGAATTAACAGAATCCACAGAATGAGAAGCCTTCCGTTCGCCGTCGATTTTGTTCACTCTGCCCATTCCGTCTAAAAATGGGCCGCAAACAATTTAACGACCAACCATTCGCGTATCACGCCGAGCTCGAGCTGGAGATCGCCACGCTCACGAATCTCGGCAGCGGACTCGGCCGCGTTGCGGTGCCCGGCGAGACGGAAGCGAAATGGGTCGTGATGGTGCCGTTCACGCTGCCCGGCGAACGCGTCCGTGTGCGGGTTTTCCGGAATCATAAGAATTTCTCCGAGGCCGACCTCGTCGAAGTGCTGACGCCGTCGCCGCATCGGATCGCTCCGGCGTGCCCGCTTTTCGGGCGCTGCGGCGGCTGCCAATATCAGCACCTCGCCTACGCCGAGCAGCTCGCGTGGAAACAGCGTCAGGTCGCCGAACTGCTCCAGCACATGGCCGGCATCGAGTTTCCCGTGGCTCCGGTCGTGGCTTCACCGCGCGAGTTTGGCTACCGCTCAAAAATCACGCCGCACTTCAATCCCCCGCGCGATCCGGCCGTGCCGCCGCCGATCGGGTTTCTGCGGCAGGGCACGCGCTTCGATCTTCTCGATGTCCCGCGCTGCCCGATCGCCACAGACGCGATCAACGAAAAACTCCCGGAGGTGCGCGCACGCGTTCACGCGCGCGCTGCCGCCGGCGAATACGCGCGCGCGGCCACACTGTTACTCCGGGACGCGAGCGGCGTGGTGACGACCGACTACGACGCCGTGATCACGGAGACAGTGGGCCCTCTGAAACTGAAATTTCTCGCCCGCGATTTTTTCCAAAACAACCCGTTTATCCTGCCTGCCTTCACGTCCTACGTGCGCGAACAAGCGGCGGCCAGCGGCGCGCGTTTTCTCGTTGATGCCTACTGCGGCAGCGGGCTCTTTGCGCTCGCCGCGGCGCCGGCCTTCGCGCGCGTGGCCGGCGTGGAAATTTCTGAATCGAGCGTGAAGTTCGCGAAGGAAAACGCCGCCGCCAACGGCATCATCAACGCCACCTTCCTCGCCGCCGACGCCGCCACGATCTTTTCCGATCTCGATCCGGAGTTTGTCGCCGCCGAGACCGCCGTCGTGATCGATCCGCCGCGCAAAGGTTGTGACCATCAATTCCTCCGGCAGCTCTTCACGTTTGGCCCGCGCAGCGTCGTCTACGTCTCCTGCGATCCGGCCACGCAGATGCGCGACCTCGGCCACTTTCTCACCGCCGGCTACCAACTCACCGCCGCGCAGCCGTTTGATCTCTTTCCGCAGACGCGCCACCTCGAGTGCGTGCTGACGCTCACGTGCACGTAGCGACGCCACCCGCAACGGTTGCGCGCAGCTCAGAGATTGGCCAGCCGTCCGCTCGAATCGCCGAGGCGCTCGATGTCCTTGACACCCATGCGGTCGTTGAGGCTGAGGAACAAGTTCGCCATCGGCGCGCTCTCATACTTGTTGAAACGGCCGGGAGTGATCAGGCCACCGCCGTTACCGGCGAGGATCACGGGAAGATTATCGTGCGTGTGGCGGTTGCCGTCGGCGTGCGCGGAACCATAGACGATCATGGAATTGTGCAGCAGGGAATGGCCATCAACGTCCTTCGTCTCGGACATCTTCTTGAGGAACTTGGCGAAGTGCTCCGCATAATAGACATCGATCTGGGCGATCTTCGCCATGAGGTCGGCGTTGTTGCGATGGTGCGAGCAGTAGTGGTGGCCCTCGGGCACGCCGATCTGCGGGAACGCACGGTTGGTGCCGTCGCCCGCGAGCAAGAGCGTGCAGATGCGCGTCGAGTCGGTTTGAAACGCCATCGTCAGAAGGTCGAACATGATGTCCATGTGCGTGCCGTAGTCGGTCGGGATGCCCTCCGGTGGCGTGTCGGCGTGGGGATCGGGCAGGGCGCCGAAACTCTCGGCGCGCTGGATGCGCAGTTCGATCTCGCGGACGCCGGTGAGGTATTGGTCGAGCTTGGCCTTGTCGTTGTAGCCGAGCTTGCCCTGCAGCGAGCGGGTGTCGTCCATCACGATGTCGAGCAGGGAGCGCTGCGTTTCCTGACGCAGGTTGAAGTTCTTCTGCCGCTCGCTGGGCGCACCGGCGCCGAAGAGGCGCTCGAACACCATCCGCGGGTTCGGCTCGGGGGCGACGGGCGTCGAGGGGTTGGCCCAGGAAATGTTATACTGGTAGGCACACGAATAACCGGAATCGCACCGCCCGGCCTTGCGCACGGAATCGCATGACAGCTCGAGCGAGGCGAAGCGGGTGACGTGGCCGATTTGCTGCGCCGCCACTTGATCGGCCGAGATGCCGACGAAGATGTCGGTGGTGTCGGTCTTGCGCGCGCGGGCGCCGGTGAGGAAGGTGGCGTTGGCGCGGGCGTGATCGCCGGCACCGTCATTGCCGGGGGCGGCGTTTTTGTGATCGAGGCCGCCGATCATCTGGAAAGTGCTTTGCAGGGGCACGAGGGACTGGAGTGTTTTGCCTAGCGTGAAATCCGTGCCTTGGCCGGTCGGCCACCAGTTTTCCTGGTGCGTGCCGTTGGGGATGTAAACGTAGGCGGTGCGCAGGGGAGCGCCGGTCGGGGTGACCGCGACGCCGGCGCCGGCGGGCGACTGGGCGGCGCGCAACATCGGGGTGAGGGCCGACTCGAAGATGGGGAGGGCGATGCACGCGCCCACGCCGCGAAGAAACTGGCGGCGGTTTAGAGCGAACTGGCGTTGGGCCGCGAAATCGCGGTTGAGGGGGCGGTGGGTTTTCATGGCTTCGATTCGGATTGGGCCACTGCGGTCGGATTCGTGGGCCGCGAGACGGTGGCGCTGGCTGAAAGTGCGGTGCGTTGTTTTTGGAACGGAGCGGATTCGATCACGCCGGTCAGGAGGGCGGACATCCGGCCTTCATTGCGGACGAGGCCGTCGACGATCGTGTCGACGGCCTGGGTGTCCAAGTCCTCCAACCCGCGCCCGAGGGCGTAGGTCATCATTTTTTCGGTGAGGCAGCGGTAGAAATCCCCGCGCCTTTCATTGGCGAGGATGTGCTTGAGTTCGCGCACATCCTTGAAGCTCTCGCCGGTGGAAAGTTTGCCGGAGGAATCGATCGGTTGCTTCACTTCTTCTTCGCGCCACGTGCCCATCGCATTGAAGTTTTCGAAGGCGAGGCCGAGTGGGTCCATGCGCTCGTGGCAGGAGCTGCACAAGGCATTCTTGCGATGCTCGGCGAGCATCTCGGAGAGCTTGGGCTCGCGCCCGCTGAAATTCTTTTTCGCCTCTTCCAAATCGGGGATGTTCGGCGGCGGCGGGGGCGGCGGCGTGCCCAGAATGTTTTCGAGGATGAACAACCCGCGCTTGACCGGCGAGGTGCGGGTGGGATTCGAAGTGACCGCGAGGAACGTCCCCTGCGTGAGGACGCCGCCGCGCGGGCTGTCGGCGGGGAGCTTGACCAGCTTCACCTGTTCGCCGGTGACATCCGGCACGCCGTAGTGCGTCGCGAGACGGCCATTGAGAAAGGCGTAATCGCTGTCGATCAGCTCAAGCACGCTGCGATCTTCGTGGACCACATATTCGAAATACATCTCGGTCTCGGTGCGCATGAACTTCCGCAGGGGGCCGTCGAAGTCCACCCGGGGCGCGTTGTCGATGCGCCCGCGGGCGGCGATGCCGAGGACCGCGCGCGCGTTGATCGGCACGAACTCGATGTCGCGCGCCTGCAGCCACTGGCCGATGAAGTTTTTTACCAAGCCCTGGCTCGTCCGGTTATCGGCCAGCATCCGCTTCAACTGGGCGGGCAACTGGCGGCGCAGTTCGCCGCGCTTCGCCAAATCGAAAAGCTCGTCGTCGGGCATCGTCGACCAGAGGAAATAGGAAAGGCGCGACGCCAGCGCGTATTCGTCGATCGGCGCATACTTGGCTTTCGCGGCCTGTTTTTCCGGCTGCTCGACGCGGAAGAGGAAATTCGGCGATGCCAGCACGGCCATCATCGCGCGGCCGACCCCCTGCTCGAAGGTTTTGTTCGGCTGGGTGTAGGTGTTGCGCGCGACTTGGACGAGCTGTGCGACTTTCTTGTCCTCTGCCGGCCGGCGAAATGCCCGGGTGGCGAAGCGGCGGATGACCTTTTCCGCGTAGGCGTCGCGCGCCTTGGGATCGTCCGGCGCGGGGCCGTCCGGGAAAAACCGCGCATGGTTTTCGGGCGCGACCCAGAATTCCTTGGCGCGCGGACCGCTCAGTTTCACCGAAACGATCGCGAGATCGAGGCGCGTCGCCGCGGCTTGCTGCTGCCGCCTCGGCGCGACCAAGGCGGCGGCTCCCGCCACGGGCGGCACCTCCCCGGCCTTCGCGGCGTCGGCGGCGCCCGCGACCACGGCTGAGACGGCTGCTACGAGCAACGGATCGGCTCCGCCTTTGGCGTTTTTGGCGCCGTTGGCATCCTTGACGGGGTTGGCGTCCTTGGCGTCCTTCGGTTTTTCGCCGGCTGCAACCACGGGCAAGTCGACGTCCGTTGGTTCGGGGCGCGGCGCCTTCTGCGGCGTGACCGCGGGCGTCAGGGGAATCACTTCGAATGAGACCGCGTGGTCCCCCGCCTTAAAATCGAGATCGAACCCACGACTGATCGGTTGTTTTTCGGCCCACACGATCGTCTCCGAGAACAGTTCCTTGCCGTCGGCGCGACAAACCAACGTGCAGCGGCCAGGATCGAAATCGAACGAGCCCCGGGCCTCCAACTCCACCGCGAGCTGGTAGGTGTCGTCGCGGTCGACGGTAAATTTCTTCGTCACCGTCGTGGCCCGCTTCACCGACAGCAGACCGCCGCCCCTGCCACCACCGCCGCCGCCACCTCCCGCCCCAGCCCCTCCGACCGCACCCGCCTCGGGCGCGGCGGCGCCCTCGGCGCGAAAATCCCGCCCCGTGGCCACGACCTCACGCATGATGCGACCGACTTTTGGCACTGCGCGATCGACGATCGTTTCGGCCGCGGTCAAATACTTTTCCAGCAGCAGCGGCGAAATGGTCAGCACGTCCGCGATGTTGTCGAAACCGTTGCCGGTATCGTCGGGCGGAAATTCCGCCTCGGCGTTGAAATCCGTGCCCATCAAATCCCGAATCGTGTTGTGGTATTCGACGCGATTGAGGCGACGGACGGTCACGCGGCCCGGATCGGGATTCTCGCGATCGATGCCGAACGCCTGATATTTGATCCACTGCTCCATCTGGCCGATCTCCGCCGTCGTGGGGCGCGGGCCATCGTCCTTGGGCATGAGCCCGGCCCGCACGTTTTTCAGCACCTTGGACCACAGCTCGTGCGACGAGAGAATCTTGGCCTCGGTGTCCAGCTCGTCGAACGCGACCTTGCCCTTGGCCATACCGTCACCGTGGCAGTCATAGCAGTAACGGACCAGCAAGGGTTCGATCGTTTTGTGGAAGTCGGCGGCTGCCGGCGCCACTGGCTTCACTTCCGCGGCCACGCCGCCGGCGATGGCGGCGGTCGCGACGACGCAGGCGCGCAGAAGATTGACGGGGGACTTAGCCATAAGAGAGGTAACGCTAGCGCAAGACGGGGTGGGTGGGTAAACGTCGCGCCAAATCGGGAGGACGGCGCACCCTACGTTCGAACAGACTGTTTATCCGTTTTCCGGTTCTTTCAACCACTTCTCTTTCCCCCAGTCAGACAACTAGGCTGGCCACCGCTTTCCCCGTCGCACCCGGGCAGCAGGATGATGTCTGGGGAGTTGCCTATATTCCGGACTTTCACCGTAGTGGGCAAAACGCATGAGCGCCTCTTCCCATTCCTGGAATTTCATCCGCACGGGCGGTATCGACCAAGTGGCGCTCAACACCGCCGGGGACCTGCTCGCGCTGGATCAGCTCGACCAAAAACTCTGGGTCGCGCTGAGCTGCCCGGTCAAGGGCCTCGAACTCGACGAGAAAACGCTCGCGCTCATCGACACCGA